>NZ_BAABFL010000449.1:0-30862 GCF_039540975.1 Kistimonas scapharcae | reverse complement strand
TCCGAGACTGGCAAATATTATCGAATACGCCTCATGCTGGCTGCCATGTGGTCTGCACAGGAGTTTTTGAGTACTTACAAAAATGGCTTTGTTGAAGAAGGCATATTTCAGCCCCTGATAATTAAAAGGATCGCGATAGAACGAATTTAACCTTGAATCATAGCTATCCGGCACAACCATTATCGCCTTTATGTTTCGTTCATCCAATCTGTCCAGGTGAGCATCTACTCTATTTAAAAACCTATCACTGCGGCTACCCACAAGCACCACATCAATATCCTTTGACAGTACGCAAGGTTTAAGGTGAAACACTTGCCCCGTACGCGTATCCTCCAGCTCCTCTTTGAACCTGACAGAGGCACCTACTTCAACTCTATACGTTTCACTCGCTGCATTACTGCCTAACGATTTTGGATAGGATAAATAACCAATCATACAACCACCTCAACAATAGATACTCCATGTATTACGCTGGCTCAAAAAACAGCGTCTTGTATTAGAAGTATGACAAGCAATATTCCCTTTCGTTCGAGGTCGTTGGTGAAATCAGCCAACGTGTCAGAAAGCCTGAAATGCTATGCCTTATGCATCACCGTGAATCTAATCCTCAAGACCATCACACAACATTGCACTATAAGATGTTTTTGCCCCATCACTGGTTTGACTCGTCCTATACGCATGGATACGACTGTTTAGGTTCCAGACGTCGCGTGTACCCTGTCATACCCTTTGAAATGCTTAAAGACACCATCGTTTCGATGTTCGTAACGCGTAAGCGTTAGATCGTTAAACATGCCATTTCCCCAGGCAGGTTCGCGCCTGCGCTGTTTTCGAGGTCCGATAATGTCCGAGATGTATACGAAGCATGCTGAAACGTATGATTCGGTGGTAAGAAACAATATCTACAACGCCTGTCTGGAGCGCCCCTCCCTCCAGGCATTGCTGGATAATGTGCAAGGCCTGGATATCATTGATATGGGCTGTGGCTCAGGCATTTATGCCGGGTATTTCCTCGAACAGTCGGCACGCAGCGTGACGTGTCTGGATCTCTCCAGCGATATGGTGTCCATCGTCAAACGGAAGTTTGGCGACAAGGTCACGGCCTATGTTCAGGACATCGCGGCAGGCTTACCGCAGGAAGCCGCGAACAGTGCCGATGTCATCGTCTGCCCACTGGTGTTGCATTACCTCGACGATTTGCGTGTCGTCTTTAACGACGTGCACCGGGTGTTAAAGCCCGGGGGTTATATGGTGTTTTCCACACACCATCCGTTTGCCGATTTTGAGTGTTCGGCCTCCGGTAACTACTTTGCGACGGAACGGGTTCAGGAAGAGTGGAACACGGTGGGTACGCCGGTCACCGTCAACTTTTATCGCCGGTCTCTGACGGATATCTGCAACGCGATCACCGCTGCCGGGTTAGTGATCGCCAGGCTGACCGAAGGCACCGTCTCCGAAGATGCCAAAGCGATATCGGAAGAAACCTATAACCACCTGAAACACAATCCCAATTTTCTGTTTGTGCGGTGTGAAAAGTTGCGGACCTGATGAAGCTGCCGGGTTGCCGCTGCCCCCGGCGCTCTGCCAGCCATTCGCAGCATAGAGTTTTCATCAAAAGCAGCTACAGTCCATGCTGTCGATATCCACAGCACGGTGGCTTTTGCATGAGATTCACTAACAAGATTGCTGTTGTAACGGGTGGAAGTTCTGGCATCGGTTTAGCGACTGTTCGGATGCTTCATGAAGAAGGCGCAAAGGTCTACAACCTGGATATACAGGAAAGTGAACCCGGCACCGGCAGTTTCATTCAGTGTGATGTCGCCAGTTACACAGACATCAAGAGCGCCATCGATAACATCGCACATACAGAGGGTACTATTGATGTCCTGTTTGCCAACGCGGGCGTACATAAATTCGCCAACATTGAAGACACCAGCGTTGAAGAGTTTAACAGGGTCATGTCCATTAACTGCCACGGTGTTTTTTATACCTTAAAAACCGTCTTGCCTATCATGAGACAACAACAGGGCGGACGCATTCTGCTCATGGGCTCTGACCAGGCCATTATCGGGAAAGGACTGAGTGCGGTTTATGGCATGAGTAAAGGCGGCGTCGCTCAACTGACGAAAAGTACAGCGATTGATTATGCGCCATACAACATTCATATCAATTGCATCTGCCCGGGTTCCTGTGACACGCCATTATTAAGAAAAGCGACACATGTGTTCAGGGAGCATCTGGGCATCAGTACCGAATCAGCCGTTGAAATACTCGAACAAGCACAACCTATAAAACGGCTTGCAACACCGGAAGAAATCGCCCGTGTCGCCTGCTTCCTGCTTTCCCCAGAAAACAGTTACATGACCGGCTCGCTGATCCCTGTGGATGGTGGTTATACCTGTCAGTGAGAACAACCGCGGATACTGCCCTGTTCAGGCAATGGTTTGATATTGACTATCACCGGTTGATCCTCAACACGCCTATCAACAAAGAAGATGGTTAACATGGCCAGGCAACCGCACGCCGGTAGCTACATGGCGATTGCCTGGCCAACTACACAATTGACAACCGACGTGTAAGCGATGATTCTGTCATGCGCTTACGCTTCACAACCTGGCGGCATTCCAACCCAGGGCAGCCAGGGTGCCTTTCTGCGAAAGGCCAACATATTCAATACGAGTTGACGATCATGAACAAAACCCCTGTTTTATTCACTGCACTGGTTCTTTCCCTCAGTGTTGGCGGGTTGGCGCACGCCAAGAATGACAAAGAGAAAGACAAAGGCCTGCCTCCGGGTCTGCAGAAAAAGGTGGAATCCGGCAAAAGCCTGCCGCCGGGTTGGGAGAAAAAGCTGGAGGTCGGCGGCAAGCTGGACAAAGACCTCTACAAGCAAGGCAAGGTGGTTCTGACGAACCCGGACAAAGGGACGGTCACACTCGAACTGGACGGCAAATTGGTCCGGGTGCTCAAGAACACCCGGGAAATCGTCGACATTCTGGACGGGCGTTAACCGGGCATACCGGTAACCTGCCGTCCGGCAGGACCGGATCACCAATGGGGTATGCAGCCGAAGGAGTCGCCGAGTGACCTACGATGAGTTCAATGCCTTTTGTCAGTCACTCCCCGCGACCACTTACGTCATGCAGTGGAACCGTTCCCATGTCTGGAAGGTGGGCGAGAAAGTCTTTGCCATTGGCGGCCTCGGGCGTGATGGTAACCCCGCCTATATTTTCAAAACCTCGGAGCTGAATTATCACTTTCTCAGTGAGCACCCCGGTTACCGGCCCGCACCTTACTTTGCCTCCCGCGGCATGAAGTGGATACAGCACTATGACAGCACGCCGGAAACCGATGAAGCGCTGCAGTATTACCTCGAATCATCACACAAACTGGTTGCATCGGGTTTAAGCCAACGAAAGCAGAAAGCACTGGGGCTTGAGCCGGTCTCTCCAACCCAATAACAACTCCGCCCCTTCCCTTGTTCCGCTGTTTAATTGCCAACCAATACCGTCGCGATGATCCACAACGAGCGACGCCCCTTGCAGACAGGCAGACGACCTTCCATCTGGTCACACCTTGCCCATCCATTGAAATGAACTATAAACACCCGTGGAACTCTAACGGCTATGGATTGACTGCACATGCAAGCGGCCTGCGATTAACAGCATAGCCCTGACAGGAGGCACACCATGACGTCACCGGTTGATACCGTCAAAACTGTCTATGACAGCTTCTCCAGGGGAGACCTGGACGGTTTCCTCCAGATCTGTGATGAGGAGATCGAGTGGGTCGTCAACGGACCGGCCTCCCTGGAGAAATGCCAATCCTATCGCGGCCGGGATGGCGTCAGGCAGTTCCTTGATGTGCTTGAGCAAACCTGGTCTTTCCGCGCATTCACGCCCAAACAATACATTCATGATGGCAATACCGTGGTTGTCCTGGGCGAGGAAACCGGTGATGACAAGACGACAAACCAGCCCTTTGAGAATCGCTGGGCCCATGTCTTCGACACCAGGGATGGCAAAGTCATTCGTTTCCGTGAATTCCTTTGCCACTGGTCCGGCAGCGAACAACCGCCGGCCATGAGCTGGTAACTGCCGCGTTCTCTCTCACCCTGATCCACGATAGATATACTCGGTCGTTCACACACCCTGTCGAGGACAATGCCCCAAACCGTACCACGCACTTGCTGCTATTTGCTGTAATAGTGCACGCCACCGCCTGTTCACCCGCCATTTGCCCCCTCTTTCCCTGCTGGCATGCCCCTTGCTATCGGAGGGTTATCATCAGACGGAGACGGCTCCTGAACCCCGCCCGGTGATCGCTTCCCCTCACAGGCAAACAGAGAACGCTTATGTCTTATCTAGCTCCTGCCGAGTTCGTCACCAAAATGGTGGACGCCGGCGAATCCAAGGTCTTCATGTCCACCCGCGATACCCTGATCCGGGGTTACATGGCCGGCGCCATCCTGGCCCTGGCTGCGGTTTTTGCCATTACCGTGGCCGTCAAGACCGGCAGTTTCCTGCTGGGCGCCGTCCTGTTCCCCGTGGGTTTCTGCATGCTCTACCTGATGGGCTTTGACCTGCTCACGGGCGTCTTCGTACTGGCGCCGCTGGCCTGGCTCGACCGGCGCCCCGGTGTGACCCCTGCCGCCATCCTGCGCAACTGGGGACTGGTGTTCCTGGGCAATTTCACCGGCGCACTCACCGTTGCCTTCATGATGGCCTTCGTCTTCACCTACGGTTTCAATGCGGAATCCGGCGCCATTGGCACCAATGTCGCCAGTATCGGTGAATCCCGGACACTGGGTTACGCCGAATACGGCCTGGCTGGCTGGTTCACCATTTTCATGCGCGGCATGCTGTGTAACTGGATGGTCTCCATGGGCGTTGTCGGCGCCATGATCTCCACCACCGTCAGCGGCAAGGTGCTGGCCATGTGGATGCCGATCATGTTGTTCTTCTTCATGGGCTTCGAGCATTCCGTCGTCAACATGTTCCTGTTCCCCTTCGGCCTGATCATGGGCGGTGACTTCTCGGTGATGGATTACTTCATCTGGAATGAAATCCCCACAGCCCTGGGTAACCTGGTCGGCGGCCTGGCCTTTACCGGCCTGACGCTGTACACCACCCACGTCAGAACCGCGCCCAAGCGCCCGGTCGAGCCACTGCTGAAAGAAGCGGCATAATCCAACCCACACCTCAGCCTCGCAGGGCTGAGGTGTTTAACCCTGATACTCACGCTATGGTTCCAGCATTAAAGGTCTCCATCGGCCAGCACACCGACAAGGGGCCTAAACCCGAAAACCAGGATTGCCACGGGATCCGGATTCCACAGGATGGCCTTCTGACCATGAAAGGCATCGCCGTGGCCATGGCGGATGGCATCAGCAGCAGTGAGGTCAGCCATGTCGCCAGTGAAACCGCCGTCAAAAGCCTGCTGGACGATTATTACTGCACGTCAGAAGCCTGGTCCGTCAAAAGCGCTGTAGAGCGTGTACTGACAGCCACCAATTCCTGGCTGTATTCACAGAGTCGTCATGGCCTTGGCCAGTACGACAAGGACAAAGGCTACGTCTGCACCCTCAGTGCCCTGGTGTTGAAACATCATACGGCGCATGTCTTTCATGTCGGCGATACCCGTATCTACCGGCTGAATGCCAACGGCCTGGAACAGCTGACCAATGACCACCGTGTCTGGATATCCCGCGAACAAAGCTACCTGAGTCGTGCACTCGGCGTTGAGCCCTACTGCCATGTGGATTACCACGCCCTGCGCCTGCAACCGGATGACCTGTTCATCATCAGCTCGGATGGCCTCTATGATTTCATTTCCACGGAACGACTGGTCGAGACCGTTCAAAGCCATCCGGCGGATCTGGATACAGCCGCCAGAACGCTGGTCAAGCTTGCCCTTGAAGCAGGCAGTGATGACAACCTGAGCATTCAGCTGGTGCGCATTGATGGCCTGCCGGACGCCACCAGCAACATCAGGCAGCAACTGGAAAGTCTGCCGATTCCCCCCCGGCTCAGTGCCCGCACCGTGTTTGACGGCTACACCATCATCCGAGAGTTGCACGCCAGCAGCCGGAGTTACGTCTACCTCGCGCAGGACAATGCATCCCGAAAAACCGTGGCATTGAAAATGCCGACCATTGCGGCAGGCAGCGATATGGCACACCTTGAACGCTTCCTGCAGGAAGAGTGGATTGCCCGGCGCATCAGCAGTCCGTATGTCCTGAAAGCGGACCTGGCCGAACGACCACGCAGTGCCCTCTACACCGTCTTTGAATATATAGAAGGGCAGACACTGACCCAGTGGGCCACGGACAATCCCAAACCGGACATCACCACCGTACGCCAGATCATCGAGCAGATCGCCCGGGGGCTTCATGCCTTTCACCGTATGGAGATGCTGCACCAGGACCTGCGCCCGGAAAACATCATGCTCGACCGGACCGGCACGGTCAGGATCATGGATTTTGGCTCCGTCAGCGTGGCCGGCCTGCAGGAAAACACAATGGAAACGCCGCTGACCCATCTGCTCGGCACCGCCCTCTACAGTGCGCCAGAATATTTCCTGGGAGAACCGGGCACACCGCAATCAGACCTGTTCTCCCTCGGCGTGATCACCTACTTCCTGCTGTCCGGCCACTACCCCTACGGCAACGAGGTGGCCAAAAACAAGACACGTGCCGCACAACGAAAACTAGTGTACCGCACCGTGCTGGCGGAAGACCGCGCCATTCCGGCGTGGGTCGATGACGCCATCCGGAAGGCTGTCCATCCCCTGCCGGAGCGCCGTTATGAAGAACTGTTTGAGTTTACCCATGACCTGCGCCAGCCCAGCCGCCGTTTCGTGAATCAACACCGGCCGCCCTTAATGGAGCGAAACCCGGTCATGCTCTGGCAGGGCATCAGCTTTGCCCTGGGGCTGGTCATCCTCTACCTGCTCAGCACATGACCGCTTTCGTGAAAGGACAACATACAACGTAGACAACAACCACAACCCAAACGGGGAGCGCACCATGATCACAGATCGCAAAACCGTCACGGAACTGATTCTGGCGAACAAGGTGGCCAAAGGCATTACCTGGCACCAGGTCGCGGATGCCGTTGGCCTTTCCAAGGAATGGACGACGGCAGCCTGCCTGGGCCAGATGACCTTCAACAAGTCGCAGGCTGAAATTGTGGGTGAACTGTTTGAATTACCCGATGAAGCCATCGCCTGGCTGCAGATCGCGCCTTACAAAGGCTCACTGCCAACCGTCGTGCCTACCGACCCGCTGATTTATCGCTGGTATGAAGTGGTCAACGTCTATGGCAGCACCATCAAGGAACTGATTCATGAGGAGTTTGGTGACGGCATCATGAGCGCCATCGATTTCTCCATGGATATCCAGCGGGAGGAAAACCCGAACGGGGATCGGGTCAATGTGGTGTTATCCGGAAAGTTCCTGCCCTACAAAACCTATTAAGCATACTGAGTAGTCGCATAAATAAAACGGGGTGCCTTGAAAGGCACCCCGGCAAACCGTTCATACACTACGCGAAATGAAGTATCAGGCTTCTGCTTCGGCAACGTGCTGGCATGCTGCTGTATCGTGGGGAATCGTGTCTCTCGGCTGGAAAACGCGTTCAAGTGCTTCACCGTAAGCCTGCTGCATTTCTTCACTGCCATTGACGCACATGCCGAGGTCTCTCAGCAGCCCGTCCTTCAGGCCATATATCCAGCTGTGAATAGAGAGTTTCTTACCGGCCTCCCAGGCTTCCTGAACGATACTGGTCTGGCAGACATGCACGACCTGCTCAATCACATTCAATTCACACATGCTGTCGATACGGGCCTGACCTGACAGTGGCGCCAGTGCCTCGCGATGCTTCAGTTCCGTGTCCTGAATATGCCGCAGCCAGTTATCAATCATGCCCTGCCGGCTGCCTGAAATGGCCGCCTCAACCCCGCCGCAACCGTAATGGCCACAGACGATAATGTGTTCAACACCAAGCACATTGACCGCATAATGAATAACGGAAAGACAGTTGAGGTCACTGTGAACGACCACGTTGGCGACATTGCGGTGGACAAACAGCTCACCCGGCATCAGTCCGACAATCTCATTGGCCGGCACCCGGCTGTCAGAGCAGCCGATCCACAGGTACCGCGGCGCCTGCTGGCGGGACAGACGCTGAAAAAACTCAGGGTCCCTGTCGCGCACGGATTCGGACCAGGATTGATTGTTGTCAAACAGATGTTTGAGTACTTTCACGTGTATCCACCTTCAACATTCGGACTGCACGCAGGATATAGGCAAAGGGCGGCAGTAATCGACTCTATTTTGTTAATTGCGTGGCATTTTCGTTACAAATGTTGAATTCAGTGGCGTTCCAGCTGTTCACGGCACCAGCCAGTGAACTCGTTCGACCAACCTGACAATTTTTCCTGACACTCAATCTTGGTATCCATGAGCCTGTAATAAGCCACCTGTGCCGCTATTTCTTCAAGGTCATTGCTATCAAACAACTCATTACCGGCTATTTTTCGTGCAATTGCCTGATCTTGTTCAGTGGGATGCTCAAGTTCACCGTTAATCAGCTCGAGATCCTCCCACAGGTCTTCCTTCACCTGCACCATGGCTTCCAGTTGGGCACGCTTAAGCGAATGACTGCCAGCTTCAGACAGCAGTTTCATGAATGAGAGCTCCGCACCCTGGCCTGCAAACAGCCGCTGAAAATCCGCCTGCCAGCCTGTTTTTAAACCCATCTCCTGGAGTCGTTGGGATAATGCCTGGTCAATCATCGTAAAATTGTTCCATTGATCATTGTGACTCAGCGATGATTGGAAAAGCATGGTTTCAAAAGTGCTTTTCATGCTCAGCAGCACGTCGGCATCACTCAATGTATTTATGGCTTTTCGGGTAAGGATTGCAGCAGCCTGTATGATATTTTGCTCCAGGTCATGGAGATTTTCAGGATCAACAATCACTTTCCTGCCTTGTGAAACAAGGGCCTGCAATCGGATCAGTGTGACATCGTCATAATCTTGTTGGGAACAATGCAGAATGTAACCATTCAGCAGCCGAGTCACATCATTCAGGAAGGTTTCGGGATCAAGAGCACCATCTTCACACAAGACATCAACCGCTTCTGTGAAACTGTATTTCTCCATATTCTCCAATTTGATCTGGAAGTAGTTATAGGCCGGGTCATGTTTATCAAACGACGACGAAAGACTATTATCAACAAGCTCGCTCGACCCGACAGGACCACCGATGACAATATCATCGTCATCATCATGTTCCCTCTCAGAAACCGTAGACGCCTGGCCGATAACCGCTTCCTTTTCACTCAGCAACGGTTCCAGATACTGATTACGCGCATTCCAGGTATTTCCCTCCATCGTGTCATATTCACCCGTTTGTTCTTGAGCAGGACTCTGACGCGGATGCATTTGTTCACGCACCTTCCGGAGATTCAGTACATGATCGGGGAGATGATCGGCTCGACGGCGTTTTCTCGGCGCTTTGATCAATGGGCGGTATCGGGCGACGGCAGCCGTCATATCAGAGTGATTATCCAGCGAATCCAGTTCCGCCTGTAACAGGGACATCGCCTTGTCATCCACCAGGGCATGGATCGGATGCAAGTCGCGCCCCTGTTGTCGACAGGCTTCAAGAAGAACCTGCAGGTCTTCCTCAGAATTTGCCTGCTCTACCCGGTCCCTGACCTGGTCAATCCAGTCAGCAGGTTTCTCGCTATCACCCTTGAGCCTTGGCTCACCGGTTTCGCTGTTGTCGACAGTAACGCTACGCGGCTTGTCAATGTGCGGCTTTTTCTGTGAGGGATCTTTTTCAGGAGACGACCGGTCCTGAGGCGAAGGCACGATCTTTCGCCCATCTCGCCCAAGACCTTTCTTTTGCGTTTCTGTTGGCGTCTTTACCCCCTCAGGCTTGTTTCCCCGGGGCTTATTAGAAGGTCCCTTGAGTCGCATCCTTGCTCCTCCCTGATCAGGCACTTGGAACCGCATGGCTTTTAACCAGTATAGGTAGCCAGCCCCAGGTTCAGAGCGCCCCCCTACGCCAAGACTGGGGAAAGACGCCTGTTGAGCGACAATTTCTCCCGGACAGTCTCACCGGTCAGCGCATAGCCATGGAGCGTGTCACCGTCCTGATACAGCGCCTTGATGCCTGCGTCTCCTTGTTCCAGTACCCACTTTCCCCTGACACCCACAGCTGGCGGAGCCGTCACCACCGGGCAGGCAGGCGTTTTCACGGTAACAGGCATGGGGCCATAGCAAACCTCTGTCGGGTCACCAGCCAGGGTTTGCGCCAGCGCGCGGGCACAGGCCATCAGGGGCATCACATACAATAGGACATGCCCATCAACCTCGGCACAGTCTCCCATGGCGAAGACATCCGGATGGCTGGTCTGAAGCAGCCGGTTGACAACAATACCTTTGGTGACCGCCAACCCGGCCTCTTCAGCCAGCCGGGTACGGGGCCGCAAACCCACGGCGGAAATCACAATATCAGCGGAGACGCTGTCACCGTTATCCAGCGCCAACCGGACGCCTTCCTCGGCCCGGAAAACACCCGTTGCCGCACGGCCTAACCGGAAACTGACGCCCAGCGCATCCAGGGCTGATCGGACACTGTCCGCCGCCTCAGTCGGCAATAACCCGGGCATGACCTGTGAAGATGGCGCAATAACCGTGGTTCGATAGCCTCCCGCATGGAGGTCGTTCGCAAATTCGCATCCAATCAGCCCCGCGCCCATGATGGCGACGTGCGCTTGCTCCGGCAACGCGGCACGAAAACGACCATAATCAGTCAGGTCATTGATGGAAAACACTGCATCCGTGGCATCTCCCTCCAGCGACAGACGGATCGGAGCGGCACCGGTCGCGAGCACCAGCTTGCTGTACATCAGTACCCGGTCATCCGCCTTCAACTGATGGGCCTGGGGATCAATCGACTGTACGTCCGTATGGGTCAGGATGGTGGCATTGAGTTCGGTGGCCATGGTTGCGGCCTCAGCCATAGCAAGCTCATCCGCAGACTTCCCCTTACTGAAGCCGGTGGACAACATGGGTTTGGAATAATTACGGCCATCGTCCGCCGTGATCATTACCAGGGGCGTGTCCTGATCCTGCTTGCGAAACGCTTTCGCCAGGTTATAACCGGCAAGCCCCGTACCTACGATAATGATGGGATGCATAATTCTTTTTATTCTCTGGGGTCATGGAGCCGAAACGAATCAGCCGATTTCAACCATTTCAAAGTCATCTTTGCCGACGCCGCAGTCGGGACACAGCCAGTCAACGGGAACATCTTCCCACGCGGTACCCGGGGCGATGCCATCATCCGGCCACCCCTCGACCTCGTCATACACCAGGCCACAGACGACACACTGCCACTTTTTCATACTGAACTCCCGTTTGACGATTTTTTATTGTTGCTATCGTGGGTCAGTTTCCGGCTACACGCAAACCGGAGACGACAACCTGTCGTGAATTGTGCCTAGGCCCTGTGAGAATTTCAAAACGGACTAAAACGAGGGGCGTTACCACCATTGCAACGGCCCTTTGGGTGTCTGAAGGGAATGAAGTGACTAACGGTCTATCATGATATTGCCGGTCTTAAGGTCCACGACCAGGTCGTAACTGAACAGTTCCATACCCACAATATCGATGAGTTCAAGTTCAGACGGTTTGCCTTCAAAGGTGACATGGTAACTTTTCACGCCGTTCACAGAGCTATCACCCGTACCGGAAATATTCGCATAACTCTGGTTGTTCAGCCCCATGACATAGACCTGCTGTGAATCATTCAGGCTCGACTTGTTATGTGAATAGGACACCGATGTAACCGGGTGTTCCTTAACCGTTGTCTGGCCATCGACCATCATGGTTTCTGACCAGCTGTCCGTCATCACGGATTCGATCTTGACGTTAACCCGGCCCAATGAATGCTCACCCTCTTCGACGGGTACAGTCTCCCGCTTGAGTTCTGCCGGAATCTCAATGGCGAGACGAAAACGGGCATATTTGAGGTTTTCATGGGAGGCATCTTCCTTGACTTTCAGCTGCACTTCGGATGAAAAATCATCCAGCTCTTCAAGGTTTTTGATCGCCGCCACATCATTACCGGCACTGTCCCGGATCTCCAGCACCTTGTACTGGATGCGGGACAGATCCTGGTTAACAAAGCTGAGGTTTTTCAGGCTGACGGAGTAGTAATTGTATTTCAGGTCATTATCCATGCCGAACCCAAAACTACCGTTAGGGTCATAACTGGCCACCTTTGGCAGGACTTCACGGAAATAGGTATCCTGCTCCCCACGGTCTACCTTATCCTGAAAGCCACCACCTGAATCCAGGTTGACGCCAACCGTCAATGCGGCGCCCATGGCCAACCGTAAACCGACTCCGACTACCCCAGACATACTGCTTACCTCACATCCTGTCAGTCAAACGCGATACGGCTGCGGTTGTACTTCACAAGGCGCTTGCCCCCGTCAGGTCATACAGACGACTGATGAAGTGACCATCCTGCTCCCGGAAAACCACAGTAATCGCCTTGACCGTACCAGCACTGGCAAAGGCCAACGTACGATCCATGATCCCAGCATCAGCGGTATTGATATTCACCCGGCCGACATCCGCAGAAACAGATAGAATGGTTGTCGCAAAGACAAGTGCGGTGATCGAGGAAACTCGTTGAAAAGACATGAGCTACCTCCTTGTACTACCAAACCTCTGCTCACACCTATTGGTTTAGACGAAATTCAGAGAGAGAAGGCACTCCCCCCCAAAAAAATCCTATTCTTCCCCTTTCTGCAGCCAGCAATCTGTAAAAAACACCCCATAAAAAAGTCCCGCGTCTGCGGACGTCATTTATCCGTCACGTTTCAGAGCATGCCCTAGAAGGCATAACGGACATTGGCCAATCAGGTATCCGCGTAAAAATACGGCCATAAGCCATTGAACATAAGACCCATAGCCTATTTTCCCCCTCCGATGAATACGCACTTTCGTACCTCAGATTCATGTCGTTTATGCTTGTGAGTTAGCATTGGCTCGCATAATATCGCCGCCGCATATTCCTTTTGAGACTCACTGATCGGTTATGGCGGTTATCCTGCAGTTCCCCGGCAATACACCTGTTCATTCCCTGACGATTAACCCGGTCAATTCTGTACCGGAATTTGTATTGTCCGCCAATAATATCCACTTCTTCCGCCATGCAGGTACAGACGGCCTGTTAACCCTGCGGGGCAATGCCAGCCAGATTATCTCTGAGCTGCAACAGCGCCGTAATGAACTCCAGCTCCATTGCTGGAATGAATGCTGCCGGGAGATGGCGGATGATGCGTTTGTCGATTTCCTGCTGGAGACCCTCAACCGTCTGGAAGAGATCGTCTATTACGTCATGGACCATGTGGACCCGACCGACAGCCTGGAACTCTGCGGCGTGCCTGACTTCGCCTGGGTCGACCTGCTGGCCAGCCACTGACGCCGGTCATGCCTTTCGGGCTTTATTGTTGACCTGAAACGGAATCACTTGAACCCGCCGGGCTTTTCCGTAAACTCATCCGCCAAAATGGTTAGATATTCACGGATCGTATGAGCAGTTCCAACGAGCAGATACCCCAGGCTCCCCTGCCTCCCGCACCACTGTGGCGCCGACTGGCGGCCATGTTCTATGACACCCTGCTGGTCATGGCCCTGATGATGGTGACCACCGGCATCTATCACACGGCGGTCAACAAATGGCTGCTGAAGATGGATGACGCACCGCTTGGCTTCAACCCGTTTCTGGCCTCCCTGCTGGTGTTTGTCACCTTCGGATTCTTTGCCTATTTCTGGACCCGTAAAGGTCAGACGCTGGGCATGCAGGTATGGCGTGTTCGTGTCCAGAACAAGGACGGCGGCGCGATTTCTTTGTGGCAGTGCCTGCTGCGGTTCATGATTGCCATCCCGGGCATTGGTCTGGCGCTGGCGGGTGTGTTCTGGATGAAGATCGATAAGGAAGGTAAAACCTGGCAGGATCGTTACTCAATGTCAGAAGTGGTTCTTCTGCCGAAAGGTTTCTACGGACTCAAGTAATTTGTTGTATGTCGGATACGGTCACGCCGGCATCCCGGACGTGACCGCGCATCGTTAAGCCGCCCGCCGCAACAGTACCACGCCAATCCCGAAGCAGATCACAATCGGCAGCAACACCGCCACCAGCGGTGAAAAGCCAAACACCAGGCTGGCCGGTCCCATCAGGTTCTGCAGGATCATAAAGACAACCCCCGTCACCACGCCGGTAAACAAGCGCAGGCCCATGCTGACCGAGCGAAGCGGCCCGAACACGAACGACATCCCGATCAATACCAAGACAAAGATAGATAACGGCTGCAGCACTTTCTTCCAGAATGCGAGGTCATATTCGCCGCTTTCCAGCCCCTGGTCACGCAGGTAATCCACGTAGGTCATCAAACCTTCAATGGAGAGGTCATCCGGCTTCACCACGACCACTTTCAGCAGGGTTGTCGTCAGTTCGGTATGCCAGTCTTCGGTCAGGTTCGTGGTCGTTGTGACCTTGTTACCCTGATAATGGCTGTTCTTCACATCTTCCAGAACCCAGTGTTTCCCCTGGTACAGGGCACGATCCGCATAACTGCTTTCCACCAGACGGTTCTGGTCGTCAAACTCAAAACGGCTGACGCCATACAAAACCCCATTGGGCTGTACGGCATTGAAGAACATATAGCTGTTGCCTTCCCGGTGCCATACCCCCTCGTCACTGTAGCGACCATCGGCGGAACGCTCGATCTTGCGCTGGGTCAGCGCCATCTGTTCCGCCACCGGCGTGAGATATTCACCAATCAGCATGCCGGCAACGATCATCACCAGCGCCGGTTTCATCACCGCCCAGCCGATCCTACTGAGAGACACACCGGCAGCCCGCATGACTACCAGCTCACTGTGTCCGGCCATGCTGCCAAGACCCGCCAGGCAGCCGATCAGGGCGGAGACAGGAATCACCTCATAGATCCGTTTCGGCGTGGTCAACAGCATGTATTTCAAGACTTGCGGCAACTGGTAGTTGGCCCGCATGCTGCCCAGCTGGTCCAGGAAGGCAAACAGGCTGTTCAGGAATACCACAACCACCAGCACAACCAGCATGGCCCCGAGGACGTTGAGCCCAATGTAGCGATCCAGCTTTTTCATGATTTTCAACGCCCCCTGCTGGACAGCCAGTGGGTCAGACGACCCCAGTAAAACATCACCACCGCGATGGCAAGGAATACGGCATGCACGCCCCAGACGCCAATGGCCGGCGACAGGTTGCCATCCTCAACCGCACCGCGGGCGGCGATCAGCAACGCCAGGTACAGGAGATAGAGCAGCACCCCTGGAAGCAGTTTCATAAACCGTCCCTGGCGCGGATTCACCCGCGCCAGCGGCAGCGCCATCAGCACAATCACCGGCGCCAGAAGCGGCAGTGAGATACGCCACTGCAGCTCGGCCTTGCTGGCATTGGTATCGTGGCTCAACAGAGCGGATGTCGGCTGCACACTCTCCTTACTGGCGCGGGCACTGACGTCGCGATCCTGCATCTGCACACCATAAGTCTCGTATTTCATGATGCGCGCCTGGGGCTGCCCCGGCACCAGATCGTAGCGATAGCCGTCTGACAGCATCAGGTAGCGCTTGCCACTTTTTTCATCCGGATGCAGGCGCCCCTGCTCCGCCAGCAGCATGGTCATGCCATCCTCGGCGCCTTTTTCTGACCGCTGGGCAATGAACACATGGCTCATGACCGACTTGTCATCCAGCAGTTCTTCGACATATGTCGTACGATCCCCGCCATCGAGCATCTGGAAACGGCCAGGCGTCAGGTTATCGAACTCGGTCATGCTGTTCTGGCGGTTCAGGATGTTTTCCACCTGGGCGGTACCGGCCGGCGTCAGCCAGATGCTGAACAGTCCCACCACCAGCGCCACCAGCAGGGCCGGCGCCATGGTGTAGCCCAGCAGCCGGTTCTGGCTCATGCCGCAGGCTTCCAGCACCGTCATCTCACTGTCCACATACAGACGGCCATAGGCCAGCAGGATGGCGATGAACAAAGCCAGCGGCATGATCATTTCCAGGAAACCGGGCATCCGGTACCCCATGATGGCGAACAGAAACTCGGCCTTGATTTCACCGACCGCCGCCTGTTCGAGGTATTTGATAAAACGCCCGCTGACAATAATCAGCAGCAAAATGCCACTGATAGCCAGCCAGCTATGAAGAAGTTCTTTGGCAAGATAGCGAAATACGATCAAGGCTGAATCCCGATACTGTTCAGTTGTCGCAGGACTGTATATAACGCACAGATATGACGTAAACTCCCCATACCCCTGCAACGCCTCCATTATGAATCAGGAGTCGCTGCTTACCGCCGGTTACAGAACCCGTTCACATCGGCAAGAAACCGCGCATTATCGCTAAAACAACCGTGTTTGTCTCGGAGTGATTATGGAAATTTCAGTGAAGAATGGTGCTGCTGACAAGCAACGCACCCAGTGTCTGGTGATTCTGGCCGCCGAGGCACAGCAGAACGCGGCCTTCACCGCTGTTGATAAAGCTGCCGGTGGCCTGCTGAGCGACCTGCTCAAGCGAGGCGACCTGAAGCAGAAGCCCGGGCAGACACTCCTGATTCCAAGCATCCAAGGTATTCAGGCGGAACGGGTGATCCTCGCGGCTGCCGGCAAGGAGGCACTGACAGCGAAAACTGCGACTAAAGTGATTGCCGGTATTGTCGGCGCGGTTAACAGTGCATCCGTCAGCAACGCCGTGATCAGCCTGGACGGTCTGGAACCGGAAGACCGCACACCGACCTGGGCAGCCAGCCTTCTGGGCCAGATGCTGGAACATTCCAGCTACCGCTTTGAACAGTTCAAGAGCAAGAAAGACGACAAAGCCGTTGCACTGGACACAGTGACCCTACAGCTCACAGCCCGCAAGGGAGTCGCCGAACTGGAAACCGCTGCAGCCACCGGCCGCGCCATTGGCTATGGTATGAACCAGGCGCGTGACTTGGGCAACCTGCCCGGCAATGAATGCACGCCCAGCTACTTGGCGAAAGAAGCCGAAGAACTCGCCCGCAAGCACACCAAACTCACTACCAAGGTGCTGGGCGAAAAGGACATGGAAAAGCTGGGCATGGGTTCCTTCCTGTCCGTTTCCAAGGGCTCTGCCGAGGAAGGCAAGCTGATCACCATGGAGTACAAGGGAGGCAAGCGCGGTGATCAACCGGTCGTCCTGTTGGGTAAGGGCATTACCTTTGATACCGGCGGCATCAGCCTCAAGCCCGGCGAAAGCATGGATGAGATGAAGTTTGATATGTGCGGCGCCGCGTCCGTTCTTGGAGCCATGCATACTATCGTTACCCTGAAGCTGCCGATCAACGTAGTGGGCATGATTGCCAGCGCTGAGAACATGCCCTCCGGTCACGCCAGCAAGCCCGGTGACATCGTTACCTCCATGTCCGGCCAGACCATCGAGATCCTGAACACTGACGCCGAAGGCCGGCTGGTGCTCTGTGATGCCCTGACCTACGCCGAACGCTTCAAGCCACGCGCTGTTGTGGATATCGCCACCCTGACCGGCGCCTGCATCATCGCCCTGGGCAACCACATGAGTGGCCTGCTCAGTAACAATGATGAACTGGCCGGGCAACTGCTTGCGGCGAGCCGTATGGCAGAAGACCCGGCCTGGCGCATGCCGATGGATGAAAGTTACGACCAGCTGCTCGACAGCAACTTTGCCGACATGGCCAACATCGGCGGCCGTGCTGCCGGCACCATCACCGCAGGCTGTTTCCTGGCCCGTTACGCCAAGGCATTCGCCTGGGCGCATCTGGATATTGCCGGTACGGCCTGGAAGAGCGGCAAAGAGAAAGGGGCAACCGGTCGTCCGGTCCCGCTGCTGATCCAGTACCTCCTGGACCAGATTGCACGGGATGGCAGTGCAAAACCGGCTCCAGCGCCGAAAACCACGACCAAGAAGCCTGCTGCCAAGAAAGCGCCGGCTAAAAAGGCAACACGCAAGAAATAAGGCCAGCGCGCGGCAGGCCCCCCTGTGCCTGCCGCCCTTACCCGTGTAACATTATTGCTCTGAACCACTCTGGCCTGTTTTCATGTCACACGTTGACTTCTACATCCTTCCGGGCAACCAGCCTGATGACCGCCACCAGTTTGCCTGTCGCCTGGTGGAAAAAGCCTGGCACAAGGGACACCGGATCCATATCCATGCAGAAAGCCAGGACGAAGCCCGCCTGCTGGATCAACTGCTCTGGCAATTCCGGGAAGACAGCTTCATTCCGCACCGTCTCCAAAACGATGACAGCCTCAAAGATACGCCCGTCACCATTGACTGGCAGACCGAGTCACTGGAACAGCATAACGATGTGCTGATCAACCTGGCGAAAGCCATACCCGCACAATGCACTCGATTCAGCCGCATCAGCGAGATTGTGATACAGTCTCCCGAGGTGCTGGCAACCACCCGCGAGCACTACCGTGAATACAGGGAACTGGGTTTCCCACCGAATACCCGTGATCTGAGAAACAGGCACTGAGCCATGTCCGAAAACCACCCAACAGAAAAAAACACTGCTGAACTTCTGGGCGAACTGGAAACCCTAAAGGACTTTCTGGGCACGCCCGGTATGCATAATAACCAGGAAGACAGTATCTCAGACGAAGCCAACATGGATGAGATTCCTATCCTGTTTGATATTGCCATGGATGATGATGAGGAGGATATTCCTCTGTTGCTCGATCAGGTCGACAATACCGCTGAAATGCCTGATGACACGCAACAGCTACCCACACAGCAGTCACCTGATCAGTTAAAAGCCACTTTAGAACAGGCTGGAGAATTGCTGATTCAGGAAATTATTGACGAAGAGATGATTCGCATTGAAGCCGTTCTTCGCCGTCAACTCAAAGACAAATTGAATCAACTACTGGGCGGCGACAAAAAATAAGCTGACGCCCCCTCCAAGCCTCAACCTATTTCCGTGGTTTTTTAACCTCACTGATACAAAATGCAATATTTAAGAATTATTTTCTTATTCATCTACTATCAATAAGCCAAACGTGTCTACAAGCATTATTTACTCGCAAGTGTAAGGACGTCACATGCCACCTAGTTGTATTAAAAGACAAAAACCAAAGAAAAAAACACGCTATAAAAAAACACTTTTAGCATCACTATTACTTCCATCAATCAACATCACAGCCTCCATTCACAACAATATTCCATTCGAGGAAATGATAATACAACACGGCAACCTGAGCCGTTTGGGTCAAAGGCTAAAAGAGCAAATAAAAAACAAAACCCCGTACAATGGATTGCCTTTCCAGCTGATTTATATCAACGCAGCCTCATCATTAACAGAGCAACAAAAACGAGAAATACGACAATTACTCAATACTTCTCACATCATTATCCTGGATGGCACAGACAGTACGCCAGAAACCATCCAAGCAACCAGCATCGCCATAGGAGGCGTTGGCCTGTCATCGCCCGTAATAATGATACGCCCACAAAAAGGGGCCTTTCCTGAATACAAGCATATTGTTATTCCTGATACTGTCCTCGAATTAAATCCTCAAGCACTGAACAGACTGGCAAACGAAAGCTATCGTCTTCTGAGCACGTGGCGCCCAGCCCAGCACCATGCACGATCCGCCCGACTTGCCAAAAGTCGCTGGCGCCCTGAAGCCACGATATCAATCGAACAACGCTATATTAACCTCTCCTGCATGGTTGGCAGCAAATTTGAAAGTCGCCAGAGTAACGAACCCGAATGGACTGAGGGCAAGACAGACGCCTGCAACCGGTCCGCCAGCTTATCCTTGAACTATACCGTCGACCTGATCCGCTCCATACCCACACACACTGCCGGCACCCAGGATCTCAAATACCTGCGAATCACTATTGATCCGGAAAACAGCGGTGGCACGGGCTGGCATTTGGTGAACACGCCAACACACAAACATACCTGGTTCGAAAGCTGGGCTAATCGTGAAACCTGGTTTGGTCCAATAGCCGATCACTATCAAATTGCCATACACAGCCTTGATCCCGATGTTCACTTATATAATGCAATACCCGACAACCAGCCTCGAGAAACCCGGATTACCCATCGTTCAAGCCTTCAGGTTGGTGTTATGGGACAGGTGATTTTTCAGCATCCGGCACTGGCAGACCAGGATCAAGAGAACCTTGACCATGAGGAAATGCCTGCAGATGAGAATGAACCTGATAACGATGGTTCGAGCGTCGATGATAGCGCATCGTTTTATACTGCCCCGGAACCTGACATTGCGTTATTGGAGGACGTTGAAAGTGACCATGATCCCAACGACGCCACTGTCATAGGCGAAACAGCTGGCCCCTCCCATGATGGAGGCTATCTACCACAACGAGAGCCAGCCGCAGCGAGCTATGAAGCACATGACAGCACTCACCCCGCTCTGCATACTCAAGAACCGAGCCACATATCAGAACCCGGTACCCCGGATCCCCTTGATACAAAAACAATTCTTCAAGACTGGAAGAAAATCATTGACCAGTCTGACGTCCTTAAAGAACAACAAAAAATACAATTGTATGTGCGGATTATAGAAGAAGTGACCCAAGACAGAGGCAACCCCTTAGAAAATGTAAACAGGCGCGTATACTGGCTGCTTGGCAGGAAAGAGGACCGTTATCCGACGATATTGCAGGCTTTTACCCAAAACCCCCTTGGATTTATGTTTGATAGCAAGAGTCGTCCCTCTTTCCCAACGGATTCACCGCCCCTCATTTATGCAAAAATAATCCTGCAAGACTGGGATAAAATCATAAATCAGTCTGATCTACTCAGCCAACCGCAAAAACAACAATTGTATGACCGGATTTTTGAAGAAATGCATCTGGACAGCGGTAACCCCCAAGACAATCAAAACAGGCGGGAATACTGGTTCTTTGGCCGGAGAAAGGACAGGTATCCGGAGATATTGCAGGCTTTTAATCAAAACCCTCACGACTTTCTATTTGACAGCAATAGTCGTCCTTCCTTCTCACTGGCTACACCAATACCTGAACCCAGTGCCTCTGAACCCAGTACAATCAGTTATCCACACCCAGTTCCCGTAATAGAGATCGCAGATACAGAGCGATCAGAGTATCACCATAACCTCTCACAGATTTATCCAAGTCCAGGCAAGCCAGAAAAAACACTGGTAGACAGCCTCTTTAACACCTGGCGAGACATCATCAACGACACCGACGTACTGACCGACACACAAAAATCAGATTTATTAAAATACATTCTCTTAAACGTTTACAAGAGTACAAACAATCAATTGGAAGATATTTCCCGGCGCGAGTATTGGCTCATTGGCTTATCACCGCAATATTCCGAAGCGATTCTGACAGCCTTTGCCGAAAACCCTGAGGGTTTTAAATACGGGGATATGCGCCCCGTACTTCCGGCAACGAGCAAACTCTATCAACGCAGACTGTATCGACACCAAACTGATCTGATGTCTGCCTTTAGCTACAGCAGCATCCGTTCCCTTCAATACAACAACTATGAATATGCCGTTATTAATCAATCAAAAGCCGGATTGACTGACACGGCAAAGTGGGTATGGACCCGGGATTTCCAGCGTACCGGCCAGCACTGGCGAAGCCATGTGACGTGCCCTCTCTGGTGTCAGGACTGGTTTTTCAAGGACAGTGCATTCTCTCCTGCTGCCTATGCCCATTTCACACCCGGCTTCTCCGCAACATTCATGGTGCCTGCATCGAAACAAAATACCTCTTCGTTTATTTTCTCTGCGACGGTCAAACCTGTCGCCCTGGGAGGACGTGTCAATTACCGCTTTCTCTTTCAGGAATACAGCCCATGGAGCCAAAGTGGCGACACCCAGACTGTCAGCCAATTGTTGACCGTAAAATGGGGATCTCCGATATTCCATCCTGAAGCCCCTGTCACCTTAAAAATTCAGCATCAGAACCGATGTCTGAACGTCAGGGAGAACAGTTATCATGATGGCTCCCAGGTTAATCTCTATAAATGTCGCAACCTGAACAGCCAATTATGGGGTCATGATGACAGTTTTCGCCTTAAGCCGCACAGCGCTCCCGGACAGTGCCTAACAAGAAACGATAACAATGCACTCGTGCTGCATTCCTGCACCTACGCCGAAAATCAGAAATGGTACTGGAATCATGATCGATTAATGAATAGCCAAGGCTGTTATCTTTCCATGATCAGCGATGACACATTAAGCACAGATTGTGATGAAGGAAAATCGTCCAGATGGTCATTGAAAATCCCCCCAAAGGATTCACACAACACATTACTAATTAGTCCATTATAACAACAGCGCACTGCCACTCTCAGAACACAAACGCTTATTATTATCCGGACGATCCCCTTATTCACATGAATATAAAAAAATATGAAAAAAAACTGTGAAAACAGACAGAAAATAAATACGTAACCGATTCGACTTTTCCTAAAAAAGTGTTAAGTCCCTGCTACGCTAAATGCCAAAACATTATATAAAACACCGGTTTTTAGCCTGTAACCAGGACAATATGAATGCCAAATATAGTGTTAACCCGAAAAAGCTCCACACCAATCACCAAATACATTATTTTTTTCATGGGGATAATTGTGTTAAATGGCTTAACCTGGCTACATCCCCCAGATATTCATGCCGCTCATCAGGCATTAACATTCGGCCCACTGACAGAGTATGGCAGCAGATTAAAACAGCACATTCAAACGGATAAAAACTTCCCTGCCCCGCTGACTTATATCAACGCATTATCCACACCGTTGCCTGAGGAATGGCAGACAATCCATCAACAGCTTACATCGGGCGCCATTATCATTGTGGATGGCACAAGCTCATCACCCTCCGATGTCCAACAGCTCAGCGCAAAAATTGGCGGTCTGGGCATGAAGGGCACGATTGTCATGATCCGAAAGCAACCGGGAAAGCCACCGGAATACAAAGACCTGCAGTGGTTGCCCCCACCAACAAATGATGGTGCAGCCGCCAACATAAACTACCAGACAGCGCAGAAACTGGCCGATGAAACCCGCCTGATGTTAACGCACTGGCAACCATCATCACACTATCGCACTGCAGTAAAGCCTGGCGGTAAAGTCCCGTCATGGAAACCTGAACTCTCCATCCCCATTGAAATCAGACAGCTGGGCTTTCCCTGCCTGGTTGGCAACCGCTATGAAGGTAACAATGTCACCGGATATTCTGCCTGGGACGACTCGCTGATCGACGCCTGTAACAACGAAGCCAGTGTCTCCCTGAATTATTCTGTTGAGCTGATCCGTTCAAAACGAAGCAAAGGGACAACCCATAACGCTAAAATTGTCCGGATTACCATGGATCCTGGCAGCAGTGGCGGGGCGGGCTGGCATCTTGTCAATCAGCCACAACACAAGCATACCTGGTTTGAAAGCTGGGCAAACCGTGAAACATGGTATGGCCCTGTTGCAGAAAGTTATGCTGTTACACTGGAGCCGCTTGACCCTGACATACGCCTGTACCACGCCGTACCTGCCAATCACCCCAAACATTCCGAGATTTCCTACACCACGAAGATTGAAATTGGTGTTGCCCTGACCGCTGGAATCGATTTTCCGCTACATGATGATCAAAATGAAGGACAGCAAGGGTGTTGCGAGGGCGGCGGCGATCATGGACATCACGCGGCTGAGGATGGCGATGCCGCTGGGGATGATGACGGAGCTCACCCGGCTGCGCCCGAAGCACACGCTCACGGCGGTCAACCTGCTGCAGCACCTCAAGGTGCGAGCATTGCGGGAAATGATAGTGGCCCTTGCTGTTGTGGCGGCCACGGTAGTTCCTCAGATAGTGGTGGCCAAAGCAGTCAGGGGACAGGCCCCAGCAGCAGTACGGGCATAGACCCGATGAGTGAGGATGATGACGAAGAGTCCGAAAAGCATAAAGTCACTCTTGACCCGTATGGACATGAGTCAGGAGGCAGCTGTTGCCACGGCGAAGACGATGAATCATTTCCTGGGGCAAGGGATGATGAAGAGGAGGATATTGACGAAGAAGAGCTGCTTCGCCGATCAATACCGATAAATTCAATCACCACTGCGACTCAGCAAAGCAATCCCCCTCCCGTACTGACAACCAGGGAACACGCATCGCCACATCGCCAGAAACGTATACATCCAGCACAATTCAGGGATATTGGCACTGAACAGTCATTCACCTACGAAAGCAAACGCTCCATCGCCTATCAAAATCATGAGTATGAGGTGATTAATCGAGCCAAAACGGGAACACAGAACACCGCAGCCTGGCTTTGGACACGTGAATTCTCTAAATACGCCAGCCACTGGCGCACAAATAATACCTGCCCACTTTGGTGCGATGACTGGTTTTTTGCTGACAGCGCATTCTCTCCAGCAGCCTACGCACACTTCATTCCAGGCTTTTCAGCAACATTCATGGTGCCCGCAGAGAAGACGGGGCACTCAACTATCCGTTTTACCAGCAGCATCAAGCCCATCGCCCTCGGTGGCAGGGTGCAGTACCAGTTTTTCTACCAGAAATATGCTCCGTTCAGTCGTAAGGGTACTGACTATCACCTGGCGCAGGACCTTACCATTGACTGGGACTCGCCGATATTTGCCGCCGAAATCCCCATCTCCCTTGAGGCCTTACACAGGAATACACCGGATGGAGCATGCCTCACAGCACACAGCACCAATCGGGAACCTCACCAGGCAGCCTACGTCAGCGCATGCCAGCTACAGCAAAACCAACTATGGGGACTCGACACAGAATTACGCCTGCGTTCTTTCCTCGCTTATGATCATTGCCTTAACCGCGAACCGGATGACACGCTTTCATTACGACGTTGTGACCGCAGCATTTCACAAAAATGGAAATGGGTTGAAAACAACCTGATCAACAGGCAAGGGGGCTATCTCAGCATATCCCCGGAGGGTAGCCTTCATACCAGCTGGGACCCTGCGGAGTTAACCGCCTGGCATGGTTTCATTCGACAACCCCATAGCACTGATGCCCTGCATGTCGACCCTGCAGTAAAAACCTAGGCCAGCAAAACGACAGAAAACCATTGACCATTTTAATGGAACTCATCTTGAGCAATGGTTTTCTTACGTTACCGCCAGCGTCTTATTAAGTACCCAGCCATAAATAAACTCATATTTTGTTGGCTACAGCCCGCAGGGCGTGGGCTGAGACACTGAGAAAACTTAGGTCTTGGTACTTATTACCCCATTTAACACTACAAATATGCCCCCATAAAAATAATCAACGAACAAATCCTACTCTGAGCAACAGTAAAATAAGTAGTAATCACTCTTTATGATTAATTAAGTTTACTTTTGTCACCTTTATGTAACACCCAACAATATCTTCTAGCCAATAGAAAATTATTGCACTATAGCCTTATACAAAGCTTTCATTTGCAGTAGATTTTTCTGAACCAAAAAACCGAGACATGAAAATACACTGCTTTAAAAGGGTTCTGCTTATGAATAAAAAGGATTACCAAACACCTCAGCGTATCCTTGCCTCTCTTTCAGATTCAGACAAAACGAACACATCCATTTTTATTCATATATTAGCAACCCTCTTATTTTATGGAAAAAGCAAACAAAACAATACGAAACGAGATGTCCTAAAACAGTCTTCATATAAAAATAATTATGGACGAGTAATATGCCGCCTTTCAGGACTATCGAATAAAGCAGTAGATTTTTTTTGCACAGCCCTTTTACCTATTCACCCTCCTCCAGGTATCGACTGATGCTGCAACCACAGACAGCCAAGCCGCAAGATGGCACCCCAACAGGTAAGCCTAGTCGCTTCATTCTACTCGCAATACTGAGTTTATATATTCAACCCATCATCGCTACCGATAAGCCTTATATGAAAACGACGCAATCGGTCATCAAGCAACATGGTGAATTAACTCGGTTTGGTATGATCTTGCAGGAACGATTGCAAACAATCCCCGACCAACCCAAGAACCATAACCATTATTCAACAAGACCACTTATTTATATCAATACAGAAGCGATGCATTCAAAGCATGCTTTGGAGAACATTCGCTCAGCGTTTTTACAAGGTGCTGTTGTTATTCTTGACAATACATCTGGCGCAGAAGGTGCTGAAAAAATCAGTGCCACCATTAGCGGTATTGGTATTGCAAGCCCTGTTCTACTGGCAGGACTTGGCCACCACCACACTCCTGAATACAAAATACTCGACATCTCCAATACTGAAGATAAACCTGACTTAGTCTCATTACACAGTGAGCAGGCAATGGACTCTCTGGCTCAAGAAGCGCATGCCTTGCTGGAGCATTGGGATAACAATACACAAAGCCGAAACTACCGCCAGCGGAGCACCCAGGACTCCAGTAACACCTACCGCCCGGAAACGTCTATCAATGTTGAATTTCGTAACGTTGGTTCTCCATGCATGGTGGGAAAGGACTACCATGGCAACAGTGTCACCGGTGTCTCCCGCTGGACGGATGAGATGGTTGACGCCTGTGACGGAAAAGCCAGTGTTTCACTGTTTTACACCATCGATCTCATTCGATCCGTAGCCAGTGAAGATGGCTCAACAGAAGATGCGAAATATCTCCGCATTACATTAAACCCTTCGGGCGAGGGTGGCGCTGGCTGGTACTTTACTGACCTACCTACACATAAGTCGCTGTGGTATGAGAGCCTGACAAACCGGATTGAATGGTTTGGCCCCATCGTCGAAGATTATACGGTCTCGGTATCAGCCCGGGATCCGGAAGTCCGTCTCTTTCAGGCGGTACCGGGCAACAAACCCCAGAACAGCAATGTCGTCGAACTGCCTTCAATCGGTGTCGGGGTTAAAATACCCAAAGGTTTGCTCAATCCTGCTATACCACGTCCTTCCATGGGCTTGTCTACGGGACTGTTCGCAGGGTTTACCACAGACCGCGCCGTCATCTATAAAAACCATGAATACACCATAATTAATCGCTCCAGTGACAACGATTCAGCGACTGCCGCCTGGCTGTGGAGCCGTGAATTTGATAAATACAGTGAAAGCTGGCGAACCAACAGTACCTGCCTGTTATGGTGCGACGACCCATTTTTTAATGACAATGCCTTTTCTCCAGCCGCTTACGCACATTTTGCGCCGGGTTTTTCAGCCACATTCAAGGTGCCTGGTAACAAAAATGACCATTCCAGCTTTTTATTTACGGGAACGGCCAATGTGGTAGCTCTTGCGGGTCGCGTCCAGTATAAGTTCCTTTTACAGCATTATGCGCCCTGGAGTCGTAAAGGTTCTGTTCATCAATTCGCACAACGGTGGGAAGTGAACTGGGGTTCCGCTTTCTTTAGTTCCGATATTCCAATGTCCATTGAAGCATTAAGGGAAGAGAGCGGTAGTGGATTGTGCCTGAACATTGCGGAAAGCGATATTGATGAAGGCGTTGGTAGTGTCAACCTCTACGACTGTCACTTCCGACGCAATCAGATCTGGGGGGTAGATTCTGAAGACCGCTACAAAACACTCTTACAGGACGACTTCTGCCTGACCAGAGAACCGGATGACACTGCGACGGTTCGCCGTTGTTCTCATGCAGTCAACCAGAAATGGGAATGGGAGGGTAATTGGTTAATCAGCCAACAGGGAGGGTATCTTACTGCGGGAACGGATGGGAGTATCAGGATCACCGAGCATACTTCCGAAGCCGTGGAGTGGCGAAGTTATCTCAGGAAAGCTGACAGCACCGACACACTGAGTATTCAAACAATCCCCAGTGAATAAATACACGCTTTTAAAAGTCTGTTCTCTATATACGACAATGAGGTTCTCGGAATATATGAAAAATAATCAATACAAGAAGTTATTTAAAAACGTTAGATACCATTATGAAACACAACATCCTACTGACAACAATTGTATTCAGTACTGTCCGATACGCGCCAATAAAACCACATTCTCCATGAGTATTTATCAATGGAGAAATCGCACCTTGTGGATTCAATGCCGGTGATAAATGGACAATAACCGAGACAGCATTAGATAAAATAGAAAACAATGCACAGACCTTAATACCAATAGGCGCATCATGCTGCCAATCAGTGTTAATACATCTAAATGAGGATATAGATATGCTCTTGCCAAAACGGCTCTGTACATTAGGCAGCTTATCTTTTGCCAGCCTGCCACTGCTATTAGGCACACCTTCATGGGGTTCTGATTTTTCTGAGCACCACGCCAGCCCGTTTTACAAAAATGAATCAACAATAAAAACGTATGGGCCAATGACACGCTATGCCTCGGCACTACAAAAAAAACTTAATAACCGTGAAAGTGTTTCCCAAACATCAAGATTGCCACAAAATATTGCATACATTAACGCAGCGGTATCATTGGCCTCCCACCATCAGAGCCATATTCAAAAGGCATTGGCTTCAGGGGGGACCGTCATTATCGATAATACGGAAAACCAGAACAAAGGCATCGCAAAACAAATCAGCGCCACGCTTGGAGGTATCGGCTTTGACAGCCCGATTATCATGATAAGAAAAAATAGCGACGGTATCTCGGAGTACAAACAACTGATACCGCATTCTCCTGAAGATCACGATACCGCCACAACACCCAGCCATTCTATAGATCATGAAGCGCTCTCTGAAGAGACCGTCTCAATGCTGCAAGACTGGCAGAAAAAAAGCGCAAAATACCGTGCAAAGGAACGTGACAGCCACTATCGGCCAGAAGTGTCTATCCCCGTAGAACTGCGCTACACCAACTTCCCCTGCATGGTAGGGGAAACGTTTCATGGTAATGGTACGACTGGCTACTGGTATTGGGACGATAAACTGATTGATGCCTGTAACAAAAATGCCAGTGTCTCGCTGTTTTATACCGTAGACCTTATTCGCTCCGTCTCTTCAACAGCAGGAGGCGCAGATGACGCCAAATATGTCCGGATCACGGTAGATCCTTCCTCCAATGGCGGCGCAGGATGGCACCTTACGGATCAGCCAAGCCACAAACATACCTGGTTCCAAAGCTGGACAAACCGGGAAACATGGTTTGGTCCTGTGGCTGACAGTTATTACGTCACCATCCAATCCAATGATCCAGAGGTTCACCTGTACAACACCATTCCCAGCAACCACCCCAAAGAATCGCAAATCATGCATACCATTGGTTTGCAGGTCGGTGTCAGCGGTGGTCCAAGCCTTTTAAATCCCGCCTTAATGGCTGCGGGTGCTGCCGGTCAGAACCCATTAGGTTTTTCTGGCATCAATATGGGCCTGTCTTTCACCTACACCAGTGAACGTGCAATCAGCTATAACAACCACGAGTATGAGCTGATCAACCTGTCGAGGGCCGGGAATACCGACAAAGCAGCCTGGATATGGAGCCGTGAATTTAGCAAGTATGCACAACATTGGCGTACCAACCGCACCTGCGAACTCTGGTGCCAGGACTGGTTCTATGATGATGTCGCCTTTTCTGCAGCGTCGTATTCAAGCTTCACACCCGGATTTTCCGCCACATTCCAGGTACCCGCGAATAAAACTGACACCTCAACACTGGAATTTGAAAGTGCGATAAAAGCCGTCGCACTCGGAGGCCGGGTGCAATATGCATTCCTGTTTCAACATTACACCCCATGGGGTTTTAAAGGCACCAAGTACAGCTTCAAGCAAAACCTTGATATCAACTGGGGCGCAACCTTTTTCAATGCTGAAATCCCTGTTTCGATTGAAGCTTACAAAGAGAGCAGTGAACATGGTATTTGTCTTGAAGTCATAGACAGTAAAACCGATGCAGGTAGCAAGGTAGGTGTCGGTGACTGTCACTTTAATCAAAACCAGATCTGGGGCCTGGATTCAGAGTTCCGCTACAAATCTTTTCTTGCGCAGGATCGCTGCCTGACACGTGAAGGTCATGAAACGCTGACGATTCGCCCCTGTACACATGCCGCCAACCAAAAATGGGAGTGGGAAAACGAGCACCTCATCAACAACCTGGGCGGTGCCATGACGATTAAAGAAGGGGATCGCGTGATCGCATGCCCCCATACACAAACCCCGACCGAATGGCGTAACTTTATTCGGAAGCCGGACATCACTGGTACCATGACCGTATCAGCACTCACCATGACAACCGATGAGCCCAACGCAAAACGGCCTCAGAGAACACCCGACTATTCTCCTGAGCCAAACAGTGCCACGCAGCAGGAAGATACTGCATACCCGTTTTCATCTCTTGCCACAGAGAGCCTCGATCACAACATTGACGATGATGATAACGGCTATGACAGCGTCAATGGGCCCCTTGATAGCGCTGAAAACCAAGAAGAAACGGAGTGGAGTGGTGATTTCCCCCTCACTTCTGACGAAACCAATAATACACCGTATGCATACTCTACGCTGAACACCCATGCAGGAGCACCCAGCAATACGGGGACAGAATCAACATATACAATGATTATCAAACAAACGAATGACGATGATTAAGCAGCATCAAGAGTACTAAAAGCGTACTGTCATCTCGCTTATGCTAGTACCGCAGTCGAGGCGTCTACCATCGTATTGCTGAACCTGTACGTTCAGTAACATGACGGATGCCGCCTTGACCTGCGTCCAGCCTATTAAGACACCCGGCATAGCGCTTTTCACCTCTGCAATAGCCCTTAACTCCCGCTTAACGATCTGAAGAAGTAAGGCTAAATTGAATGAAGAGAGCGTCCCCTGTGCTCTTCAGGCAAAATA
>NZ_BAABFL010000448.1:0-29719 GCF_039540975.1 Kistimonas scapharcae | reverse complement strand
TGGCTACTTGGCACCTTTCAAGTATGAACAGGAACTTGCCAAGGCAGCGTAAAAAAGTGTCCGGAAAACTCTTGCCAGATCATACATCAGTTCCGGTGGTGCCAGTATCTGATGCACCTGCCCCGGTGCAATCAGATAAAGCGTACGAGGCCTGAGTGGAAATGCCGTGAAATCAATGCTGTGTTCACCTTCACCGACCTCTGTCCAGATCACTTCGAAATAGTCATGCCGATGCGGACGCCGCTCATAGCTTTGTCGGTTCGTTTCATCCACACGAATGATCTGAAGGGGTTCTTCATCAGGAAGCTGGTAGTGCTCAATGTCGGTGCCGGCCATCATCGCCATGTATCATCCGGGAACAAACTCAGGCGTTGTGCACAGAGATGTGGCATTATGCGGCACGCGTCTGGTCTTGCCTATCCGCTTTGACCACCACGCTCTCTTGCACCCAACCATTCTAACAACAACGGACAGGAGCACATGATGACAACCGCTTACTGGTGTGTCCTGGCAGCCGCCATGATGCCATTCGTTTTCACCCTCATCTCCAAAAGCACGACACCGGGCTACAACAACCGACGACCAAGGGATTTTTATGTCGGATTGCAAGGACTCAGCGCACGGGCCAACTGGGCTCAACAAAACTGCTTTGAAGCACTGCCCGTGTTTGCCGCAGCGGTGATCATTGCCCATCAGGTCGGCGTTGCCGGACAGCTCACCATCGACATGCTGGCACTGGCCTTTATCGGCCTGCGCGTCTTATACGGCATCTTTTACCTGGTGGACAAACACATGCTGCGGTCACTGTCCTGGTTCGCGGCTTATGGCTGTGTCATTGCCTTGTTTGTTGTCTCTGCCTGACCACCCAGACAGGTATTTCAACTGACTCTCTGCACAATTTGATGACAAAACATGCACCTTTATGTGACACATTGTTGAATTTTTTCTACAACTGATTAACACTAGCGCTTCGTTATGTACGTATGCGATTGATCTCGGGGAGGCATGCTGTTTGCATGTGGGTCAGCGCTTCTTAGCATAACTACCAACAAAAACAACATACCTTGGAGTGGGTACACCATAATGAAAATGCTGAAAAAGAGCGCATTAAGCGTTGCTGTCGCTGCAGCACTGGGGGCTACTGCTGCACAGGCTGACAACAGCTTTGTAGACAACAGCTCGCTGAGCGTTACCTATAAGAACTATTTCTGGGAATCTGATCAGTCAAAGTCCAACGCTCGCGAAGAGTGGGTACAAGCCTTGGTAGCAGACTACAGCTCTGGCTATTACGCTGACATCATTGGCTTTGACATCCAAGCTGGCTTCGCCAACGACATCAATTCGAAAACTGAAGATGACGGCTATAGCTGGGGCACTACCAACTTGCCAACAGGCGACAAAGGCAATGCCAATGATATCGCCGGTTTCCAACAGGCTTACCTGAAAGCGAAGTTCGGTGATGATGACCTGAACCTGCACGCTACCTATGGTGTAAAGAAACGTGGCCTTGAGACATACGGTGATAGCGGTTCACGTATCCTGAACTCATCCAGCTACGGTGTTGACCTGGCAGCCGATGTTTATGGTGTCGATCTGTACGCTACCCGCATCACTGCCGCCAGTGCTCGAAACGCTTCAGCTTTCAAGAACGATCTTGAAAACCCTGAAAACGAAAAAATTGATAACATCACTATTTTCGGCGCAGCTTACGATTTCAATGGCTTGGGTATCGTCGTAGAACAAGCTGACTCAAAAGATTACCTGAAAAAATCATTTGCAAAGGTATCTTATAGCTTTGAAATTGCTGACAACATGTCCATTGACCTGGATGCTCGCTACAGCAAAGTCAAAGAGAATGGTGATCTTTTCCTTGAAGATGTCCAAGATTATGATGCCAACCCTGATGGCGACGCAGTGTATCAGCATGCTGATGGCTACAAGTCTGCCTACACCAATTTAAATGCAACATTGAACTTCGGTAATGCATATGTTGGCTTAAGTTATAACAAAACCAAAGATGGTGATTACGTTAACTCACTGTACGATGGCGATCACGGCACCTATAACTCCTCACTGGATCAGTGGGAAGGTTTCAACTATGAAGATGAAAAAGCCTACATGTTCAGTGTTGGTTATGATTTCAGTGATCACGTCCCCGGCCTGAGTGTTGACGCCTGGTACGTCAATGGTGAAGATGCAAAAGGCTTCGACAACTTTAAGCAGAAGGAACTGGGCGCCTACGTCAATTATGACTTCTCTGGCAAGCTGGAAGGCCTGTCACTGGCTTGGTACCACTCTGCATACCGCACCAGCGGTACATCTACTGATGCCACAAGAGACAACACTCTTGGCGCTCTGTACGATGCAGATGTTAACCGTGTCTACCTGACCTACACCTACGAAGTCTTCTAAGCAATCATTTGCTTACCGACTTCAACAACGCCACCTTCGGGTGGCGTTTCTGTTGGTATTGAGAAATTACTGTTTAGACGTTAACCCGCCACGAAAGGATACGTTACACTGGTCGTCCGCGACATCAGGGTAATGAACGTGCAAGCAGAAAGTTACCAAACGATTTATGAACGTGCCTGCGAGCGTAAAGGTGGGGAACAGGCGCTTGAGGGTCTGTTATCGAAACCGCTTAGCCATAAAGTGCTGGCACAACTTGGCGATGATCGCTACCTGGCAGAATTCACTCGAAAAATGTTCCAGTCCGGTTTTGTCTGGCGTGTTGTGGATAACAAATGGCCCGCCTTCGAAGAGCTTTTCTGGCATTTCGATATCGAAAAACTGCTGATGATGCCGGACGAGATGCTGGAACGGAAAGCGGCTGATCCGCGTATTATCCGGCACCTGAAGAAAGTCTGGAGTATTCGTGATAACGCCATCATGATCAGCGATGTACAGCGCGAACATGGTCGTTTTTCCACTTTCATCGCTGACTGGCCTACCGATAACATTATCGGGTTATGGCAATACCTGAAAAAGCACGGTTCACGCTTGGGCGGCAACACTGGTTCTTACGCCCTGCGGGCGCTGGGCAAGGACACCTTTCTTCTCAGTCGTGATGTGGAAGGCTATCTGCGAGCCCACAAGGTCATTGATGGCAGCACCAGTACCAAACGCTCACAGCAACAAATTCAGGCATTCTTTAACCGGCTGCAAGAGAAAAGTGGCCGTTCCTTATCTGAACTCAGTCGTCTTGTTGCCCTGAGTACTGGCGACAATCACATACAAGCCACCCAGACAGAAGAGCCTGCACACGCATAAGGAATCCGCGATGACCAAGCTGCTGACAATCCTTCTGGTTCTCTTCGCCGTGCTGGGCGTATTGGTTATGGTACTGGAAAGGTATGCCAAGCCGGTATCGGCAGAAGCGCAGAGCAAAATGTCCAGCATCATTATGGTTCTGGTTTTTATCCTGCTGGTCGGGCGACTCCTGATGGAAGTATTTGGTGGGTAATCACGCGCCGGTTTAAAACAGTCAGGCTGTTTTTTCAAACACCGCGATATCGTCGGGCTTCAGCAAGGTGAGCGATTTTTGCGCTTTTAGTGAATGCTGAAACATCGCCTCCGCCAGGGCACTCATCCGTGTAGGCCGGTACTGTCGGATTGCCTGCAGCGGAATCGCGGCAAGCACGGACAGCGCATAAAACCCAAGCCGCTCTGCCGGTCGGAATTCATCCCGTTCACCATGTAACAGGGAAGGCTGGTAAATCACCAACGACGCCAGCCCCATGGTTTTGAGTGAGGCTTCCACCTCACCCTTCACTCGCATATAAAAAGCGTGGGATTGGGGGTTAGCGCCATTAGCGCTGATCAGGTGTAAACGAGGTTGGTGGTTGGCAGTAATCCACCGTGCAATGGCCATCACATAATCGTGATCGACTTTACGAAATGCGGCCTTCGAACCAGCTTTCCGAATAGTGGTTCCCAGGCAACAAAGCACTTCATCAACAGGCACCGGCAACTGGAGTGTAGAAATATCATCAAAAGGGATGATCTTTTCAATAACTTTGGGATGGTTTGCCCAAGGTGTTGGGCGATAATGGATAACAACAATCCTGTTGTATTCAGAGCTATTCAACAACGACTCCATCAACACCCGACCGGTTGCCCCCGTTGCCCCAAACACTGCAGCTGTTAACGTCGCTTTTGTCGATTTCATTGTGCCATGACCTGCTGTTGCTGGTCGTACTTTATATTAAGAACGCGCAATACCAAAGCATGGTAAACAATTTAGGAAACTAGATTTATTGTTTCACCGTTTGTCCTTTAAAATTAATTGTTGGTAGACGTTAATTGCTGTAAGAAGATGCCTCTTTGTCACAGGGAAATCCATTATTCGCTTGGTAAAGCCAAGGATTTTAGCTTGCAGGTATGAAGTTCTACCGTCATGTTCGTCAAATACAAACTCATCAATGCCGTTAGCTAACCAAAATAATTGTTTTTCGCTTAGACCTGCTTCCTTCAAACTCCCAACAATGATATCAACCGTTTCCTGATTCCTATCGAAAGAATGTTTTTCACAACATTCTAGATAAGCCAGCACCTTAGAATGATGTTTAGAAAGTTCTTTTTTCAAACTTGAATGGTTTCTTATAATTTTGTTTCGATAGTTGTTATTTAGAAAGTATCTAAAGAAACTTGTCAGCGCCACTGTAAAATTTTTAACAGTAGTTTCATGTTGTTTAATCTCTGGATGTAACGCCCTTGTTGTGGGCACAACTGGTGGTGCGGCCGTGGCCCCCTGTGGTGACAATGAAGGTGTTGTTTCACAGGAAGTCTGAGGAACAGCATGAAACAATGGTTCCTCCACCCTGCTTACGGAGGAAGCCGATGGAGCCTTCTGTTCAGCATTAATAGCGTGGGGATGTAACAGTGGAGAAGATCTTCCCTCTTCCCGAGAGCGAGCAACAAGCACCTGATCATCAAGAGGAGATTCTTCACTTTGTCGCTCCCTGGACAGCGACATCACACTACCACGTTCAACATCTCCAATAGAACCAGGGTCGATATCTATAGTATGCAAGTCAGCAGCCTCTCCTGTTGCATTTGCGCCACTGGTTCCAACATTTTCAGAAGCTGCCTGCTGCCATGATCCGAACGAATCAGTCAAACTAGAATAGGCCGTCTCACTTTCGTCCCAGAGAGACAAACCGCCTGTAGTCTCTTCGCGGCGTCGCTGGAAATATCGCAACGAATCAGCATCAATATGCTGCCGACTTGCACTTAGTAATTGTGATAACTGTTCGTGTGGATCAGAATCATCCTGTTCCGTATAACAACAGCAACAATTACAGAGAGACCGGAAAAGCCCGACAAACGCATCCCATAAACCGCTCACACTGTTTTTTATCCATTCCAGCCAGGTTTGCCCCTCATTGCCTGCCGCAGTTCTTGTACTTCCAGTAGATAGGTTTGTCTGGCTTGGTGCTGACGTCAAACTGATCTCATCTAATTCATCCAGCCTGACGCCACTTCCAGTACCTGTTCGGTTCTCATCAAGATTTAATGTTAAAAGATGATCATCCGCCAATAATAATGCTGGTTCATCAACACCATGTGTCAGCGAAGGCATGCACGGTTCCCTCGTATCACTCAGTCCTGTGCTTGCAATAGGGTGATTGCTATGTACCTCCTGATCAGCAGAACCGATGAGAGGGGTGCCCGCATTGGACATCGGCACAATAGTCGGTGCAGGGGGAGTCATCATTGATTGAGTTGTCGTTGTCGGTAACTCTGCAGGAGCATCCTCTGCGGTATCTACGGTATCTGGAGTAAGCGTATCAAGGCTGAGATTCGATCCCTGAGGAGAAACAGCTGCGTCCCCTAATTCGACTAAAGCCTCTTCCGCCAGTTCATACCCTCCTGCTGAAGAAAGAGAGCGTATGCTCTGTGCTTCATGCACCTCAACGGATGCAACCGGGCTAGCAGATCGACCGCCAGACTCTTCCAAGCTTTCATGCTCCATGAGAGGCTGATTTTCTGGCGACGGGGATTCCTTAGCATTATTTTTGTCACGCCAGGCTCGCCATCTATCCTGAAGTTTGACAGCACGTTCAGCTATTGGCTTCCACCATTTGGTTGGTTCAGGGGCAGGGTTTGAAGATGGCAATCTTACAAACGTAGGGGAACCACCTTCTGAAACATCCTCCCTGGTTCTCAATCCATTGAACAGAACATAATTTCCCGCACCAGTACACTGGGAGAGATCAAGTTGCTCCTGACTACCGGGATGTCCATTCAGTGAAGTTAAAGAAGAACTCCTTGAAAAGCCTGCTGCCATATCAACGTCCTGTTATGTATAAATATCAGTCACTTACCATCTCATGGGAAGCACCCGATATCACCAACAGGCTTGTACAGTATTCCTAACAAATTCGCGCTATTTCAGCCTCACAGGCTTTAATGGATACGACGAAAGTCCTACTCCGATCGATACTATTCAACACATTCACTCAAGGGCTAGTTTCAATCCATCACTCACCGCCTGCAGCGAACAGTCAATCCGGATCTCATGCCCGAGGATCGTCTTCTCAACCTTTCGGCTCATATCCTTGTTTTTCTCCTCGGTAGCCCCGAGAAACAGCTTCCGGATAGTCAGGATACTCCTGCGATCCATGGATTTGGACAGGATAGCCTGTGAGATGACGTGCGCCGCCGCCCCGTCCCGCTCACTCTCAGGAAACTTCGCCAGCCAGTCTGCCAGCGGTTCCTGACAGGCATTCATATCCTTCATCAAGCCAGGTCCGTAGCGCAGCATGTTGATCGGCCCGCGGGCGGCCTTTGGTATCAGGGAGAACACATTGCCCAGTTCATCCAGCAGATCTGCCGGGATATTCAGGTAACGCTCATCCGTGCAACAGTCAGTCATGGTCAGGAAATTATCCATTTTTAAGGAGTAACGTCGCCGATCTGGCTTACTTATGGCCATTCCGGGGACAGGCAGGATAATGCCATCCCCCGACAACGACAAGGCGCTAGGGCCGCTCTCTGGCCTCCGACACCATTCGGGAAGCAACATGCTCAATGATACGCTCCCGCAGCCAGATATGGGCGCTGTCGTTATCATAGCGCTCATGCCAGACCAGCAGATAGGTCACCGGTTCAAGGGAAAACGGCAGCGGCAGCTGCACCACGGCATGGTGTTTCAGGGCCTCACCGGCAAACAGGTTCAGCGCCGTAAAGACCAGGTCACTGTGCTCACAGATACTCAATGCGGCATAAAAATCCGGCACGCGTACGGTGATGTTGCGCCGCAGGTTCATCTGGTCGAGGCGATAGTCCAGCAACCAGTAATCCCGGCCCTCACAGTAAACCTGAACATGCGACTGCCTGAGATAGGTCGCCAGATCCCATGTCTTATCTGACAACGCCGGGTGCCCCTTACGCATCAGGCAAACGTTGCGATCCTCCGCCAGCGCATGATACCGCAGGGATCGGGGCAAACCCGACGTGCCGTAGGTCGGGTTGTCCGTCACCTCTTTGGCAATCACCGCCAGTTCAATGCGCCCCTGCTGGAGCTGGTTGATGGAGTCCGGCTGCCAGTCATAACAATTCATGGTCACCCCGGGCGCCAGTGTCTGGATGCGGCCAAACAGGCCCGTCAGCAACACCGGGTAGGCGCTGCCAATGCTGGCCAGCACGAAGTGACGCTGGGAGCGTTCCGGTGCAAATATCTCCGGCTCTACGGCCGACATCAGCTGCCGCAGCGCCAGCCGGATACCGCCTTCCAGCTGAATCGCCCGTGGCGTCGGCTCCAGACCGTGGGCCACCCGGATAAACAACGGGTCATCGAACAGTTCTCTCAGTCGACCCAGCAGCTTGCTGATCGCCGACTGGCTCAGGTGCAGACGCAATGCCGCACGGCTGGCACTGCGCTCTTCCAGCAGGGCAATGAAGCCAACCAGCAATTTCAAATCAAGGCGGAACAGACGGTCCAGGGTCATGACAACTATTCCAAAATGGAAAACACGACAACAGGTTATTTCATTATGATTCATATCATAGCGATCGTATCATTCCCGGCAATAACAGACGCTCGTCTTATATTACCGGGAGACTTCCTTGCCACAACGCCGTTTAATGGGCGTGCTGATCCTGCTCGTGCTGTTCAGCCCGCTGGGGGTGGATATTTACCTGCCTTCTTTCACCACCATCATTGAGTATTTCAATACAACCGCTGACAAGGTTCAGTATACGCTCAGCCTGTTCATCCTGAGCATGGGACTGGGTCAGCTGGCCGCCGGACCACTGACCGACCGCTTCGGGCGACGCCCCATCGCCATGGCCGGTATCGTGATGTACATGATCAGCTCCCTGCTGATTCTTTTCTGCCAGAGCATTGACCAGCTGATCGTGCTGCGGATGCTTCAGGGCGCCAGTGCCTGTTGCACGACGACCGTTGCGTTTGCCGTAGTACGCGACAGACTGCCGCCACGGGAGGCAGCGCAGGCCTACAGCTACCTGAATGGCGCCCTGAATATTGCACCGGCTCTCGCTCCCAGCCTGGGCGGTGCACTGGCGGCAGCGTTCAGCTGGCAGGCCAACTTTGTATTCCTGGCACTGTTTGCGCTCGCCAGCCTCGTCCTGGTGACCATCAAATTGCCGGAAACCCGACCGGAAGCAACCAGCCAGCGCCCGCTCAGTGTTCTGGCCAGTTACCGCGAACTACTGGGACACCGTACGTTTGTCCTGTACAGCCTCTGCTGCATGGGCGCCATGGCCGTTATCCTCAGCTACGTTTCGTTCGCCCCGCAGGTTCTGATCAGCACTATGGGGATTTCAACGACAGAGTTTGCTTTACTGTTTGGCGCCAACGCCCTCGTGATCATGGCTGGCAGTTTTGCCGCCGGCCGCAGTATGTTCCTGCTGGGAGAATCCGGTTGCATGATCATCGGCAGCCTGATGATGCTGACTGGCGCCACATTAATGGCCGGCAGCTGCTGGCTGGATCTGCGTACCGCCTGGTCATTCATGGTGCCGGTCATGATCGCCTGCTGTGGTTTCGCCTGGCTGCTGGGTGCCGCCACCAGCCGCGCACTGGCTGATTTCCCCCATATTGCCGGCACCGCCTCTGCCCTGCTGGTCTGCATCCAGATGCTGGGTGCGGCGCTGGTCAGCATTCTGGCCCAGGCCACTCCGATCGGACACCGGCTGATGCTGGCTATCCTGATGCTGGGCATGGCAGTCTTCGCGTGCCTGGTCACGATTTTGAGTCAGGAGCCAAAAAGTAGCTCTGGTCATGTAGAACCCGTCACAGGCTAATCCTTCTCAACCGCCATGGCTGCTCGCTTGCAGCGGCCATGGACACCCGCGAAAATCCATCGCTCTTCAAAGACAAAATACGCATTGACTTCACCCATACCTTGCCCTTAGATTGCGAGTGTCTTATTGATATGAGCATTCCCTGAGTGAACATCACGTTCAATCACGATTCACAAAAATACCGCACCGCAGGCCAACACCTGCCTGTTCATATGTCGCGTCTGTTCCAGAACACCATGGATAAGCAATACGACGCCATTATCAGGATCAGAAACCGCAGATAGCCTTAACCACGACCCAAACTGACCACAGTCTTCGACTGTAACGCAACACGCGTCGTTGGGGAGTAGTCGCCCGCCTCAAGTGGGACCGTTGTCGTCAACACGGAGCAATCCCGGCAACGGTTGAGCCTCACAAGCTTTGACGAGACCAGCACCACACTAGCCATAGTGCGCGATTTCGTGCGCGCCGGATTTTGACGGAGCTATACCGTGCTGAACCATTCCTGGCCGATCATCGGCTTTAACCTGTTTGTCCTGGCCATGCTGGCCCTTGACCTGTACCTCCACCGTGACAATAAAGAGGTCACCCTCCGCCATGCGCTGGGATGGAGTGCCGTCTGGGTCGCCATGGCGGTTGCCTTCAACCTGATCATCTTCTTTTTCTGGGGAACACTGTCACCGGAAAGCACACTGTCCAGCCATGAGGCAGCCCTGGCGTTTGCCACCGGCTACCTGATTGAGAAATCCCTGAGTGTCGACAACCTGTTTGTCTTCGCCATGATCTTCAGCGCCTTTGCCGTACCGCGTGCCTACCAGCACAAGGTCTTGTTCTACGGCGTTGTTGGTGCCCTGGTAATGCGTGGCGTCATGATCCTGGCCGGTAGTGCCCTGATCGCCCGTTACCACTGGTTGCTGTACGTCTTCGGTGTTCTGCTGATCTTTACCGGCATCAAGATGGCCATGCACAAGCACGACGAAACCAACGACATCAGCAACAGCCGCTGGCTGAAAGCCCTGTCACGTCGCCTACCAATGACCGATGGTTTCCGGGGTGCCGCATTCTGGGTAAGGGAACATGGCCGTTGGATGGCAACACCGTTGCTGCTGGTTGTCCTGGTCGTGGAACTCAGTGACCTGATGTTCGCCATTGACTCGATTCCGGCCATCTTTGCTGTGACCACCGACCCGTTCCTGGTCTATACCGCCAACGTGATGGCTTTGCTGGGCCTTCGCTCGTTGTTCTTCGTGCTGGAAAGCCTGATGGATCGCTTCCATTACCTGAACTATGGCCTTGCCGTCATGCTGAGCTTTGTGGGTGTGAAGATGTTGCTGCTGGATACCGCGTGGGCGATACCGACCCCTGTATCCCTGCTGGTCATCGCCTCGGTATTGGGTGCGTCTATCGGCTTGTCTCTGCTCCGGAAGCCGGCTGTCGCGACAGTCATCGCGCTGCCACCGGCAGGTATTCCACTGCCTAAGTAATCAGGGACGTTGACCGGCTGAAGCCACAGCCGCCAGCCATTGATACTGGCGGCTGTTCCTCCCGACTGACCCTGCACTCTGCCCATGGACGGTTACGACAGACCCAGTAACCGGGTTGCCAGGCCGAAATAAATCAGCATTCCCGAAATATCCACCAGTGACGTCAGCATCGGGCTGGCCAGTACCGCCGGATCCAGCGATAAACGACGTGCGGCCAATGGTACCAGCGCCCCGGTCAGCGTTGAGAAAATCACCTGTATAGCCAGCGCCAGTGAGATCACAGTGCCTACAGGCACCAGGGTCAGTTCACTCGGCAGATCAGCAGCAGAAGTCAGCAGAGCCACCTTCAGGAAGGCCAGCCCCGCAATCACCAACGCCATCAGGGCAGCAATACGAAACTCCTTCCAGAGAATACGCAACGCCATCCCCCGACCCAGCTCACCTACCGCCATGGAGCGGATAATCACGGTAGCCGCCTGACTGCCGGCATTACCACCACTGTCGGCGATCATTGGCATATAGATCGTCAGTATCAATAAAGACGACAGGGCATCTTCATAGCTACTGATGATGTAACCCGAGAGAAACCCAAACAAGGTCAGCACAATCATCCAGTGCACACGACTGGAGAAATGTCCCCAGACAGAGGTGCCCAGGTACCCTGTGGATGATTCTGTGCAGGCATCATTGCCATTCAGGCAATACGGTTCACCCAACGTGGCAGATACGGTTGCTTCTGCCGGTTGCAGCAGTGACTTGTTGTTCAGCATAAAAATTCCCACCGATCAGTTTTTTATCAGGCAATGTAGTTTTCAGGCGGGAATAGCGCAGGACGGCGCAGGGACAGGAAAGAAAGTGTACAAAGACGTGTCTTACCGTTAAGCCAGCGACCGGCAACTGCGGCTACCCGCATCAATACTGGGAGGTTGTTCAGACATCGACTTTACCTATTACTTGCTTAATCAAGATCGCAGACGCCATCCATGGCAATCCGCGGCGCATTGTACGCCTTCCTGCCTGAACGGTTCGTGAACACATCAACAGATCGGTTGCAGTTATGACAGGAACAGGCATGCTTAGGGCTCTTGTCTTATTCCTCATGCCGGATCTTTTTATGTCTGACGCCCGATTCGTCCGTGGCGGGCTTATGCGCCATATCGTTGTTATGTCGTCTACCAGTGCCATCGGGCTGATGGCACTGTTCCTGGTCGACCTGCTGGATATGTACTTCATCAGTCTTCTGGGACATGCCGAACTGGCGGCGGCAGTCGGGTTTGCCGGCTCCCTGGTCTTTTTCAACACTTCGGTTTCCATTGGTGCTTCCATTGCCATGGGCGCCCTTGTATCCCGCTCACTGGGCGCACGGGATATAGCTAGTGCCCGTCGTTTGGGTGCCAGTGCGATGCTGTTTTCCCTGATTATCGGGTCGCTGATCTCGATGATCATGGTATCCAATGTGGAGGCTCTGCTGGCCTTGCTTGGCGCTAAAGGGGTTGTCGCCGATAAAGCGGCTGATTATTTGTGCATCCTGATGCCCAGTGCCCCCATTCTGGCCATGGCCATGGCAGCCAGCGCGGCACTGCGCGCCACCGGCGACGCCAAGCGCGCGATGCTGGCGACACTTGCCGGTGGCATCGTCAATGCCATATTGGACCCCCTGTTTATATTTGGCCTTAACATGGGCATTGAAGGCGCCGCGACCGCCTCAGTGGTGGCGCGTATCAGCATTTTTGTTATTGCGGCCTATGGCATGGTGTATCACCACGGTTTAATGGCACGCCCTCGCTGGCAGGATTTTCGATGCAATCTCAAGCCCATCGCTGTCATTGCCCTGCCCGCCATTCTGGCCAATATCGCCACGCCGTTTGGCAACGCCTTCGTGACACGATTCATTGCTGACTTTGGTACAGATTATGTGGCCGGATATGCCGTCATCGGTCGTATTATCCCGGTGGCATTCTGCCTGCTATTTGCCATCTCTGGGGCTGTCGGTCCGATCATTGGCCAGAACTTCGGCGCCCAGCGTTTCGACCGGGTGCACCGAACCCTGTTTGATGCCCTGCTATTTGCCGCACTCTACAGTCTTGTCGTGTCCCTGCTGCTGTGGCTACTGCGTGACCCGCTCATCCATGTTTTTGGTTTACGGGGGGATTCCGCAGAACTGTTTGCCCTGTTCTGTCCCTGGGTCGCCATGAGTTTTGCGTTTAATGGTGCGCTGTTTATCGCCAATGCGTCGTTTAACAACCTGAATCGCAGTTACTGGGCAACCTTATTAAATGCAGGGAAAGCGACCGTCGGTACCATTCCGTTTGTGGTCTTTGGTGGAAAAACGTTCGGTGCCGAAGGTGTGTTGATCGGTCAGGCCGTTGGCAGCATTTTGTTTGGCATAGCCGGCTTCCTGTTAGCCGCAAGACGTGTGCATCAGCTGAAAGTCTGCCATGAACGGAAAGAGGAAGAAGCCGTGATCGAACCGGCCATGCCACTCACGCCCTTCTGTTCATCCCGTGCATACATGATGGAAGATGCCCAGCTTGAGGTGGAATCTGCGGAAGATACTGACACAAAGCAGCTTTGAAGAAATGAGATCAAAACTATACTACCGCAAACGTCTATTTAACCAATGAGGTTTGCGAATGAGCGCGGATATTGTTAATCAGGCCAGCGACTGGGTCGCCCGCAACGACGGAATAATACTGCAGTACATTATTAACCTGGCCGCTGCGCTGCTGATTCTCCTGGTAGGCTATATCGCGGCCAAAATGATCAGCAGCACCATGGTGCGGGTCATGGAAAAGCGCCGGGTCGACACCACCATCACCCGTTTCTGCGGCAACATGACCCATTACGCCATCCTGACCTTCGTGGGCATCGCCGCACTCGGACGGATTGGGGTCCAGACGGCTTCGTTCGTCGCCATCATCGGTGCCGCCGGCCTTGCCATTGGCCTGGCACTTCAGGGTTCACTGTCCAACTTTGCCTCTGGCGTCCTGCTGATTCTGTTCCGGCCACTCAAGACCGGTGAATATGTGGAAGCCGCGGGTACTTCCGGCACCGTGGAATCCGTCCAGATCTTCACCACCGTGTTGATGACGCCTGATAACAAAATGGTTGTTATTCCCAACGCCAATATTCTCAATGGCAATATCATCAACTATTCCCGTACCGGCACCCGCCGGGTCGATCTGGTGATTGGTGTCAGCTACAAAGCCGATCTGGCGCAAACCAAGGCTGTGCTAAAAAGCGTTTTGGAGAAAGAAAGCCGCCTACTAAAAGAACCTGCAGCCACCATTGGCGTCAGTGCTTTGGCGGATTCTTCGGTGAATTTCGTCGTACGTCCCTGGGTGAAGACCGAAGATTACTGGGATGTGTACTTTGACCTGCACGAAAATATCAAGATTGCGCTGGATGAAGCCGGCATAGAGATTCCCTTCCCGCAGATGGATGTTCACTTGGAAAAGGTGGAGGCCTAAAACCAATCCCCCTTAATCTGGTTAAGGGGGATTATTATGTTACTTTTGTAAAGCGGCGCAGCTGAATAATGAGGCTCAGTTGTTATATAAAAACGTTTCACTATTAACATTAAACCTATAAAATAAAAAACAACGCACAAAACAACATCAATATAAAAACCACCCCTAAAAATCAAATATCATAAACAATATACAGACACTAATAGAACATCTGTCTAATAACAAAAAACAATGCTTGCTATAAAATCCCAACAGGACAGACAAAAGTTTTTTATTCTGAAATCATATAACTTATAAAATTGAGGATGGACAATGAAAATCAGAACCCCCACCATCATTGGTAAGGGCGTAAAGGAAACTGAACGACCTGACTTTAATTTTAACAAGGGAAAAATAATCAGTTCAAAAGGCAGGTGGAAATCACCAACAGGAACTAAGCGTGATATTTCAACATTTTTTCACACAAAGGTTCTCCCCAAAAAGCATCAAGTAGATACTTTAATGAAGAAGAGAGCGCTTTGCGACCACTTTTCCATTAGAGTTCTAAGCGTTGCTTCTCCAGATAAACCCAAAGGGATTGCCAAAGAACTTGACTCGAGAACATCAATGAGTGGCGATGGCGATTTCCAACTTGACCCCTCTGAAAATCCAATTATTCAAATGCTTCTTTCTCCAAGTGAACAATTGGTAGAAGAGTTAAAAACAGCCCATGATGAGTTAAGAAAATTTAAAGGGCAACGATTAGATGATACTGATTTCACACTGGTAGACCCCATCACGTTTCAGGACAATATACAACGAAACCTGCACTTCAGAGTTCTGGAAGAAACTATTCATCACATCAAAAGCCCAAAAAGCCTGAAATATATTTTAGATACTATGAATAGTAAGGTAATGAATCATTGCCTGACTAAAAATCAGCGATCACAGCTCAAACAAGCACTACAAGAAAGAATGGCTGATTTATACCAACCGACACTCACTACACTCCTGGACCAGCAGAGAATGGTATCAGGTAATAACCACGAACGAGTATTGGCCTGGGAACAATCTCTTAGTGGCATGCACGACTTCGTTGTGGCAGTGAAAACAATAAATCCCAATCTTCTGAACAAAAAAACAATACCTGACGCTACAACACAAGATAGAAGCCTCATAAGAAAATGCATGGAACATGCCGTACAACAAGTCGTTGTTGAATTTGTCAACATGAATGCTGGGGTGGATAAATCACAACAGTGCGTTCAGCATGTCAATGCTCTCATGAAAACCTTTGTTGAGCCGGTGGTACATATCAGCTCAAAAGGACCAAATAAACGCATGCAACAGGTTTGGAAAGGGCTTGAGCCTGGATATGGCCAGCTTTCCCAAAAAGCCCTATCAGAACAAACCCGTTGCCAAACGTGCTGGACTCACATGAAAGCACTGGATGCGGTCTCCGATACGCTGAAAGCGATAATAGAAAAACGCAATCTGTCGAGCCAGCCAGACTTTCCCAAGAAAAATAAAACTAAATGGCGTAAAGAAGCGGAGAAACTTGAAAAAGAGTGGAACAATCAAATAGCACAACTGAGAACGAAGATCAGCGCACTGGAAACATCAAGATTACCGGCATTCAACAAATTTATTCTCAAGTTCCAGGAAACGTTTTCAAAGCTACATCATATGGGACCGGAAGCTATTCATAAGGATAAAGAAAGCATGGCTGAGGTATTGTTCCAGTTAGAACACAATGAACTCGCCTCCCACATTGCATTCGACCCCACTGAACCGTTATTCATGTCCGCAAAAAGTATGGCGATGGATGCAGAAGATGGTGCACCACCACCTATTCCACCCAAAATACCTACGCGGTCTGCGCCTAGAAGACCAACAGCGCTTCCACCAAAACCACCGGTGGCTGTATCGAACAAACCTGCTGCTACACGCCCTGAGCACGCCGAGGAAAGCGGTTCATATCCTGACACCACGGCAGCGGCAACCATGCAGCCCTCCTCACCGCCACCGTCTACAGTGCAAGAAACCCCAAAAGCGTCGGTCTCTGTAATGGATGAGTTAAAACGGCAGCAGGCTAGAACACATGAGGAGCCAAAGGCCAACGAGACAGTAACACCTCAAACAACGACACAGCCATCTGCACCACCAGTAACACCTGCGCCTAAGGATCCAGAGGCACCTCCGCCTCCTCCGCCTCCTCCGCCTCCTCCGCCTCCTCCGCCTCCTCCGCCTCCTCCGCCGCAGCCACCAGTACCTGGCAGCAAGCCGTTAACAGAAGAGGGTTCTGAGCGCACCAAGTCTGAAGAGTCAAAAGACGAAACCAAGACGCCGCCTACAATAGCAGCCGATGATCACAGAGCTGGCGTATTGGACGCAATAAGAAAGGCTGGAGGAAAAGCACAGAAACACAAATATAAAAAACCTGCCAATACAGTAAGCGCTACGCCTCAGACATCATCAGATACGGGCACAGCCAGTAAAGTGTCAGAACCCAAATCTGCTCCTGCAGCCGATCCAGGTAATTTATTAGCAGGTCTTCAGGATAAAATTAAAGACCAAAGAACACCTCTAAAAACCGAGATTCTGGAGAAGCTCGAAAATTATGAAGATGATTCTGGGTTCTATGATTCCCCGGACGATCTGACGAAAGAGTTAGAACATGAGATATCGATTCGATATTCTTATGCGAAAAAAAATGGTATGGCCAAGGCTTGTGCTCAAAAACTGACGCAGCTTCTGACGCCAGACGGAAAGAGAGCTCCTGATATAGATCTTGAAGATCAAGTCGAGAACATTCTTAAAATGCTCTTGGCACCACCAGCCTAAACGAAAAGCATTGGTATAGGTTTCTCTATACCAATGCTTTTTCTGTTTTTATGCGGACACAAGATGAAGATTGATCTCAGCCTTTATTAGGGTTTCATGGCTGTAATCCGGCAAATGGCTGTCCGTTACGACCAAGTCAAATTTCTCCAGCCCCATAATCCGATGAAATGAATAGCGGCCATACTTCTCGCTGTCGGCAACCAAGATTCGGGTACCCGCCCGTTCAAACATCTTGCGCTTCAGTTCTGCCCGATCCTCAGTCGGCGTCGTCACACCACGTTGCAAATCCCATGACGTACACCCAATAAACGCCAATTCAACATTCAGATCATCCAGAAAGTGCTGAACATTGCCACCGAGACTGGACTGGGTACGTTCATCCACCTGTCCGCCTGCAATATGCACTTCAATGTTACGGTAACGGCACAGGAACAACGCCTGGGCAAGGTCAGTCGTTACGACCCGAATTCGGCGGTCCACCAGCTGTCGCGCAATTTCCATGCATGTAGTGCCGGCATCCAGCAGGATGGACTGACCATCCGATACCAGTGACGCCGCATAGCTGGCGATGGCGTGTTTTTCTTCTGGGCAGCGGCTCTTGCTTTCTTCACTGTGCGGCTGCGTATTGATGAACTGACCGATCGTCGCACCACCATGGGTACGGCGGATCATTCCCTGCTCTTCCAGCTTGGTCAGGTCCCGCCGGATGGTCATGCTGGAGACATCAAGAATACCTGCCAGTGTTTCCACATTGGCATATTCATGCTGACGAAGATAACTGAGAATGCGCTCGCGTCGTTCAATCGCTAACAATGGACTACCTATTCACTTGTCTTCAGGCTTGGGTAACAAGACCGATCACGCCGACTAAAACACTTTAGTTTACTCCCAATGTACAGACTTTCCTGTCCGTGAATGCCGAGCATTTACACAAAATCAAACCCGTCGATGTTCGAAATACGACAAATGGCAGGGCATCTATCATTGTCCCCGCAGCAACCGTCTGTATGGAAAACCTGTAAACCGTTATCATCACGTCACTAGCCGATTGAAATATAACCTCCCATGAAACTGTATCGTCCCCTCGCTCTCCTGCTTATCATCAACCTGCTGTGCAACTACTGGTTGTTTATCTTTGCTTTTCGCTGGCAGCCACTCACAAGACTGGTTACCGAAGGACATTGGGACGGTGAAAGTGCAGGCGTCGCCATCGGGTTAACGGCGCTGGTCTGGTGGTTGGTGACGATTATCGGGTTGTGGCGTCAGTACCGATGGGCTCTACCGAATTTTGCAGCTTTCGCATCGGCTCTGGTCACGTGTCTGTCGGTTTCAGTGATCCCCTTTATACCGTCGTTTTTTTCTGCCAAAGCCGCCAGCTTTGTCGCCATGACACTTAATTTCAGCCTGGCCTGCCTTGCACTCGCAGTCTGGTGGAATGAAAAAACAGACACCAACACGTGATACAACAGATCCTCCTCAGGCCTGTGATACTCGAACAGTGTAAAACACAATACAGGCCTGACCGGCGCTCACAGAGAAGTGACTAGATGCTCGCCCCTCTTCACATAAGCAACACCATGAACACGGAAAGAAACCAGTCTCTCAGACTTGACCTGCCAGCTTCATGGTCTACTTTTGCCTTACGGTTGTTTTTATAGCGAGGTAGGTTTATGGCAACGATTTGAAAAGCCGATCATTTCTGAAAAAGGGCAGTCTTATATACTCGTGTTCCTGTTGATAAAGTCGCACAGAGAATTGTCAAAAATCAGAGAGTAATCTCAGGCCTTAATTAGTATTCCGTATGATCGGGTTACTTGTTTTTATTTCATAATCACTCCAATCAAAAAAAGCTAAACAACGCTAAAAAAGTTGTTTCTGCTTGTCATTTAAAGCACCCAATCATGGCCTGAAGATATTCCCAGAAACCTGCCATACCGGCAAAGGTCAGTCGCATGAAGTCCCCCGTTCTGTCACTTGCTCCCCTCGTTGCAGCGATCAATCTGCTGTCATTATCGCCTGGCTCCGAAGCCTCTTCCGTCGATATAGAAACCAGCCTGATTCATGGTCGCCAGTCAGAAGAAATCCTGGATGGCAGTCCCCTGCCACCCAGTGATCCCCACAGGAAACTCAAGCATCTTGAACTCGAAGACCAGCTGGAAAGTCAGAAAGCATCGACACTTTCAGTTCTATCTGGTGCTGCAGGATCCACCTGCTCTACATCGGAGATAGCCCGTCTGGACGGGCAACGACTTACAGAGACAATACGAAAAGCGGATCTGCAATGTATCAATGGACTGTTCAGTGCCACAGGCTCCTCCAGCAGGGATCTGTTTCATCAGAACAAAATGATCACTGTCGCCAATGCCGTTTACAGTTATGCTCAAAACTATCCGGGTAACAACTCACAGGGTATGGAGCAACTCCTCCTTTACCTGAGAGCTGGCTACTATGTGCAGTTTTACCAGAAAGATACGGTCGGAGCGTACGACAACCAGCTGGATACGATCATTCAGTATGCACTGGATGCCTTCTTTGCCAATCCCAAAACCTTCACGGTATCGGATGAGAACGGCAGTGTACTGGGTGAGGCTGTCACTCTCATTGACAGCTCCGTTCAAAACGCCCGTTATATCTCAATTGTTAAACGGCTTTTGTCGTCCTATGACCAGCGCTTTGAAGCCAGCAGAAATATGACGGCTGCTGTCAACAATGGCATGACCGTACTGTTCCGCGGGCATCAGGTGAAAGCCTTTGTTGAAGCAGTGGAACAGGATAACTCCCTGCTGGATGAACTGTACAACTTTTACAACACCAAACAGCATTTGCTGGATACGGATAACGAATACCTGTTAACTAATGTCGTTCGAGAACTGGGTCGATTCCTGCAACACAAATCACTGCAACCCAAAGTCAGCGGGCAGTTAAATGCCATTGTGAATCAACAGAAAAGTTCGGAAAAGGGTCAGCCGCTCTGGTTAGTAGCCGCCGAAATGGCCACCTATTATGACAGCAATAACTGTGGCTATTATGGCGTCTGCAACTTTAAACAAGACATTGAACGTACCGTTCTACCCTTCCGGCATACCTGTAGCCAGACCCTGAAAATCCGGGCACAACATATGTCTGTGCCACAGGCGCAATGGGCCTGTGAACAACTCTCGGAACAGGAAGCTTATTTCCACCGAAAACTCGCTACAAATCATCAACCGGTGTCGAACGACCAGAATCAGGATCTGGAGCTGGTCATCTTTGACAGCACCCAGGATTACAAAATGTACGCCGGACTCCTGTTCAACATCAGTACTGATAACGGCGGCATGTACCTTGAAGGGGATCCGGCAAAAGCCGGGAACCAGGCACGTTTTGTCGCGTATGAGGCGGACTGGCAACGGCCCGAGTTCCAAATCTGGAATCTGCGCCATGAATATGTGCATTACCTGGATGGCCGGTTCAATATGGCCGGCGGTTTTGGTCGGTCGACGTCTGCCGATACGATCTGGTGGATTGAAGGACTGGGCGAATACATATCACACCGCGACGAGTACCCGGAAGCCATCAACTATGCACGTCAAAAGAGCTATCCATTAAGCACCATTTTCCGCAATACCTACAGCAGTGGCCAAACCCGCGTCTACCGTTGGGGCTATCTCGCGGTGCGCTTTATGTTTGAACGTCATCCGTCCGATGTCACGGAGATGTTATCCCTCGTTCGCAACGATCGCTACGATGATTACAAATCCTGGTTAAATCAGATCGGGAACCGATATGACAACGAGTGGTATGATTGGCTGGCAACAGTGGAAAATAGAAAAAGCAACCTGCCAGATCATGGTCCAGCTGATGATGACGCCATAATCGACAAAGGCGATGAGACCATCCCTGAAACACCAGAGCCTGACGATACCACCCCACCGGATACCGCAAGACCCGGTGTTGATAAAGATGTTAAAAACCCCGTCTTACAGAATGGCGTCACAAAAGTTGGTCTGCATTCAGACAAAAACAAGTATTTCTACATTCTCGTACCGCACAAGGCCAAAACGCTCACATTTACCGTGGATGGCCGAACCGGAACAGGTGATCTGGAAATATTTGTTCAGTCTGTTAAATGGCCGACAGAAAGCGTCTATGAGTATCACGAACAGTGTGGGCAGGATAAGAAAACTATTACCGTCAGTCCGCTAAAAACAAACGCCTACTATCACGTGATGATCAAAACCAAAAAGCCGTTCAGCGGCATACAGTTGACGGCAACCTATCAATAACGACTGAATAACTCTCACCGAAAGACCGGGGTAAGCGGCAAATACATTTTGCTGTTTATCCCGGTGAATCCTTACAATGGCTTCCGACGTATAGATTGGAATCAGATTCAGCACAAGGGATTGCTCATGCCTTATGTCTTACCCGCAGCCGTATTGACTGTCGCATTAATCTCGCTGGCCTTATCACCCAATGCCGGAAAAAGTGACAGCTTCTTTCGGGGGCACAACAGTAACGGTCAGACACCGGGCTTATTGATGCTATCACCACCTGGATATTCGCCCGGTCGCTGATGAATGCCGCGATACTGGGGTATTACTATGGCCTCTGGGGCACACTGGCGTATGCGACCTATTACCTCTCCTTCCTGACCGGTGGCCTGATTATTGACAGTCTGCGGTTTCGCCACAACTGCAACAGTATTCAGGATTTCCTGAGGCAACGTTTCGGTACGGTCGGAACACGCTGTTACAATCTGGTAATTGGTGTGCGGCTGATCAGCGAAGTCTTTGCCAATTTACTGGTATTCGGCCTGCTGTTTGGCGCGGTAGGCAGCCAACAATACATAGGTGCAATAGCACTCTTTTCACTGCTAACACTGTTCTATGCGGGTCGTGGTGGATTACACGCCTCCCTGCGTACCGATGTTTTCCAAATGGGACTTTTCCTCGCGGTATTACTGACCCTGGTCGCCCTGATGCTGGGACACAGCGAATTCTCGACGACAGACTTCCTATTCAAGCCTTTCGAGTTCTCTGACCCGGGCGCGGTATTGATTGCTGTTGCACTGCTGCAGGTCATTAGCTATCCCATGCATGACCCTGTGATGATGGATCGCGGTTTTATTGCTGATCGACAAACGACACAGCGCAGCTTTCTCCATGCCAGCTGGATTGGTGTATTCTGCATTATCCTGTTTGGCCTGTTGGGCATATTTGCCGGCGCGCACGCCCAGTCTGGCGAAGCCATGAATACCGTCTTGACACGGCTATTGGGTGAAGTCCCTATGCTTTTGTTCAGCTTTTCCCTGGTGATCTCTGCCATGTCAACGCTGGACTCAACGCTGTCCAGCGCGGCAAAGCTGATTGTCAGTGACATGAAGCTGGGCGTAGAGAGCGTAGACAATGGTCGTAAGGTCATGGTGCTGTTCATGCTGGCAGGGTTAATAATGATCTACTTAGGGCCAAAGGACCTCTTCAGTGCTGTCGCTGTCAGTGGCACCGCCTCCATGTACCTGACACCCGTCATCCTTTTCTCGCTCTGGGGTGGACGCATCGATATACCTGTATGGAGTTACCTGATCGCATTTGTCGTGGCATTGGCCGGCGCCGGGCTCTATTTCGCAGAAACCGCCGGCTACCTGCAGCTGATGGAACCGTTGTTTGGCACCGTGCATAAATACAACAAGCTACTGATTATCTGCCTGATCGTACTGACGGTTGGCTGCAGTGCTTTTGCTCTGGGCATGCTGTTGTCACGCAGGAAGCTGGCAAGCGTCACGTATTCAACAGGTGATGCATGATTCGCAATCTCGGTGAATTGAAGGGGCCCGTTCTGCTATTCGGAGGCCCCTACAGCAATTTGCAGGCAACATGTGCGATGCGTCGTGAAGCAGAGCGCCTGGGCATTCCCCCGGAACGAACCATCTGTACCGGGGACGTTGTCGCTTACTTTGCAGATGTCGAGGCCACCATAGACGTTATTCGCACCTGGGGCATTCATGTGCTGATGGGTAACTGCGAAGAATCTTTAGGGTTTTCTGCTAACGACTGTGGTTGCGGGTTTGATGAAGGTACAGCCTGCAACTTACTATCCCGGCAGTGGTATTCCCATGCTGACAGCCAGATCAGCCAAGCCAACCGGCTCTGGATGCAAACGCTTCCCCGCACCCTGCGCTTCACCTGGTACAACCTTACCTTCACGGTTGTTCACGGCACATTGTCCTCCATTAACCAGTTCGTCTTCCCATCAACACCGGATGCCATTAAACAAACGGAAATCAAGAAAGCAGAAACAGACTGCATTATCGCCGGGCACTGCGGTTTGCCCTTTGCCCAGAAAACCGAGGCGGGTACCTGGTTGAATGCTGGTGTTATCGGCATGCCAGCCAACGATGGCAGCAGCAATGCCTGGTATGCCCTGCTGGATACTCACGATGGTCAATCGGTGTTTGAGTTAAAACGCCTGACTTACGACTGGCAGTCTGCTGTTAAAGCTATGCAGGAAGCGGGGATGCATAATGGCTACGCAGAAGCATTAGCCAATGGGCTATGGCCCAGCATGGATGTACTGCCAAATGCCGAACGTACACAAAAAAACATCCGGATCGCTCCGCTGATCTGTGAAATCAACGCCATAAAACAACTGGAGTGTTAAGAAACACCACTGGCATCAAATGAAATCTAATCATCTAATGCCTGTGCTTTAATACGCGTTAACGTCATCAGGTATTACTCACCAAACAAATAAGGAAACAAACGACGCTTTTCCTGATCCTCCAGTAATAACATTCTTGCAACATTATTCTCCGGAATCACTTCAGGATCAGGGTATTTACTGAGCACCTGCTCCAGCTGTTCTTCCCGAATAATATGTATTAATGGATAGGGAGATCGGTTAGTTAAATTCTCAGTATCATCAGGATCACTACCTGCAAAACAGTAGTCAGGATGAAAACTGGCCAGCTGGTACTGACCTTCCCAACCACTTCGCTGAAGTTGGAAATTGGCAAGATCCAGAAACAAGGTATAGTCCGTGAAATCGGGCAGTAAGTGTGGAATCACCAGTAACGTCGTTTCAATTTCATTGGCAGATGATTTATCTATCAGCAACAGCTCCTGCTGTAATTCCTCCAGCAGCGCATCTTCGTTATCGGCTTGGGTGACAGCAATGCGTATCCGTTTCTGACGGCGGGGTCTGGCAGCAAATGGGCACAGGTTTAAACCAATCACCACATCATCCAACCATCGCTGAATGCGTTCAACTTCCTGCACTCTGTTGATACCTCGCCCATAAGTGATACACACCGCTGAAATCATCACACAATGTTGACGATACCCGTGCTTAAGGTGCTTTATCACGAGCTTACATTAAAATTCTACTGTCGTACGTATAATTCTGTAGGAAAACCCCTTCAGAAGGCGCGGCTCATCCCGTATCCTTTGCCGCGATTACGGACAGTTACACAACCCTGCCCGCAAGAACATCAAAAAAGACAAACAAGGAGTACACCATGACTGTGCGCACTTTCGCACGTTCCGTGATTGGCCTGGCCGTTGCGGCGGCAATCAGTGGTACAGCGGTCGCTGAAGGCGTTGTTGATAACGGCGTGACCTTTACCATTGGCGGTGCATACACCGATTTCGACAGCTACCGTGGCCTGGATAACAAGTGGGCGCCGGAACTGGGTATCGGCTACCGTTACAACGACCGTTTCAGCGTCGAAGGTATCTATTCCGAATTCAAGACTGACCAGAAAGGTGGTAACGATGCCCGCCTGAGAAACTACCGCCTTGATGCTTTCTACGATCTTCAACCGTTCTCTGGCGGTGTAACGCCTTACATCGTCGCCGGTATCGGTGAACTGCACGAAAACCTGCAGCACGCCAGCGACCGTGAAGACACCCGCATGAACATGGGTGTGGGTCTGCGCAAGGCGCTGACACCGAACCTGTCTGTCCGCGGTGACCTGCGCGCCATCCGCAGCCTGGACTACAACCAGACGGAAGGCATGATGAATGTCGCCCTGACCTGGACCTTTGGTGAGCCAGCGGCACAGCCGGTTGAGGCCGTAGTTGAAGAAACCATCGTTGAAGAAACCGTTATCGCACCACTGGACAGCGACAATGACGGCGTGCTGGATGCCGACGACCTCTGCCCGGGTACTCCGGCTGGCGCCACCGTAGACGCGACTGGCTGTGTACCCCAGGAGGAAATCGACCTGCTGGTTGAGTTCGATTTCGATTCCGCCAACATCACCGATGGCGCAATGACACGTATCGCTGAAATGGGCGAATTCCTGCAGCGTCATCCTGACATCAGCATCCGTGTCGAAGGTCATACTGACGACAGCGGCCCAGCAGCCTATAACAAGTCTCTGTCTCAGCGTCGTGCCGATGCGGTTCGTACCGTGCTGATTGAGCAATACAACATTGACGGAAGCCGTGTTGAAGCCGTTGGTGTGGGCGAGGAAGACCCCATTGCCGACAACAGCACACTGCCAGGTCGTAAGCAGAACCGTCGCGTTGTCGCAGAAGTTCTCTAAACGCCATAGGCTGCTAGTCATAAAAAAGGCTGGTTAAACACCAGCCTTTTTTATTGGAAAAAATAACCCCGAACCATATGACACTGTTCAATATATAAAACAGCCGTTATGCTCACTCTTCCCCCTTACTGAGCCACAGATAATAACCACAGGATGTTTCAGTATGAGTATTGCTATCAGCGACATTGTATTCTTTGATCAGTCAACCGCAGAAAAAGAAACTTACCAGACACCAGAAGAAAAGCGGATCAACGGCAATCCGCTTCAGGCTATCATCAATCATTACTCTGACAGCAGTAATCAGTTTCACACCGGCATCTGGGAATCCGAAGTCGGCTGCTGGCATGTCCACTATACCGAACATGAGTTCTGCCAGATTCTGGATGGAATCTCTATTGTCCGTGATAAAAACGGCAACGAACGCACACTGCAAACAGGCGACAACTTTGTCATCCCCGCAGGCTTTGAAGGTGAATGGGAAGTGGTAGAACCATGCCGTAAAATCTATGTTATTTTTGAGCCCGCGTCTTAATCACCAGGTTTATGATCGCCAAGATGATTAAGTGGCAAGGCTAACTATTTGGTCGGGTAAACAGGATGAAGCGAGCACTATTCTGTAGTTTTGCCGTTGTTGCAACAGGTGCCATTGCCAGCCCTCCTGAATGGGAGGGTTTGTACACTTATGGCCATGAAGTGAACAGCTTTCATCCCTGTGGAAGCAGCCAGGATTACTGGGTCAGCACCTCCCCTTCGATCAATCGCCAATTACGCGACTTTGTCATACAACATACGACAGAAACCTATCAGCCCGTTTATCTACGTTTGCGTGGGCGGCTCAGTATGGAAAAAGGTGATGGCTTTGCCGCCGATTACGATGGATTGATGCAAATCCAGAAAATTCTCATTCTCAGTGAATATGCCCCCATTCATTGTGTGAAAGGAACGTCATTGACTCACGTTCAGGGTGTCAGGAAAAACGAAAAAAACAAATACGCACGGAATTTGATCTCAAAACAACCGCACTGAATGGATTCATCCAGCCACCCAACCTCCAAGCATGCATTCGGAGTACAGCACTCTGTGCACTATAAACAGGAATGGCATGCACTGAGTGTGAAAACGGTCAATTTCTAGCCAGACTTAATTTAGTACATTAGTGCATAACTAAAACTCTATGAGCACAGGGTTTTAGTGATATACGGATAAAACCGTGATCACACATTGTGACAATAAAAACAAGAATTGCTGAAAAAGGAGTTTTACACCATGCACAACGCAGGACGAATGAATAGAGGACGATTATGGCTTTTTGCCATTGTCGTTTTACTGCAGGCCTCCATCGCCCGAAGTTACGAGCATATCATCCGCCTTGAAGCCTCCGATGACCTCCAATACAAGCTCCAAAGTGCCTTTATTGGTGCCAAGCCTGACACGCTGATTGAGCTCCCTGCAGGTACCTTCAAGTTTGACGATGAAGTGGTGCTGGATGTTTCCCATGTCACCATCCGCGGCCAGGGTATGGAAAAGACCATCCTCAGCTTCAAGGATCAGCCCGCCGGCGCCCAGGGCATGCTGGTGCTAGCCGATGCCTTTACCATTGAGGACCTCGCCATTGAAGATACCGCCGGTGATGGCCTTCGGATGGAAGGCGCGAACGGCATCACTGTACGCCGGGTGCGGGTTGAGTGGACCAATGGCCCGGATGAAGAAAACGGCGCTTATGGCTTATATCCCGTACTCAGCCAGAATGTACTGATCGAAGACAGCGTGGTGAGAGGTGCATCTGATGCCGGCGTCTACGTTGGTCAGTCACGCAACATCATCGTGCGCCGCAATGTTGCTGAATACAATGTCGCTGGTATTGAGATCGAGAACAGTTTGTACGCTGACGTTTACCAGAATGTGGCCCGGTACAATACCGGCGGTATCCTGATCTTTGACCTGCCGGGCCTGTCACAGGCTGGCGCTTATAGCCGCGTTTACGATAACGATATCTACGAGAACAACACCGGTAACTTTGCACCGGCCGGTAACATCGTCGGCAGTGTCCCCGCCGGCACCGGTGTGATGGTCATGGCGACTGATCACGTTGAAATTTTCAATAACCGGATCACCAATAACCGTACGACGGGTGTCATCATCACCAGTTATGTGGCGATCTCTGTTATCAACAACCTGCCGATACCAGATGGCTATGATCCGTTTCCAGAATTCATCAATATCCATGACAACCGAATCAATCGTCCCAAGGTACCTTATTACGACGGCAGCGATGTAAACCTGTTGATCAATATCCTGCATATGAACAGCCTCAAGGTGGTCAGTGACACCATCATTGATGGTCTTTTTGCCAGCAGCCGTGAAGCCGCCGGCATCTGTTACCGGAAGAACTATCGCGACAAACTGAAAGTCATCCCGTCTGATTTCAGTAACCTGCAGCTGGCCAACGACAATAACTGGTACAACGACGCACTCGGTATCCCAGGCGGGCCTGTTGATAAGGACAGAAGACCGTTTAACTGCCAACAGCCGGTACTGGCTGAAGTCACCCTGCAACCTTGGCCTCCCGTACCAGCGCCGGGCGAGGACGGCTACACAGATGAAGAAATCGCGGCACGCTGTTCCGCGACCGGCAATGGCGTCAACTGGGCAGCTGCTGTCGTTAATTGCCCGAGCCTGTCTGATTATCGGCTGTTTGCAGATGCCAGTGATCCAACGACCAACAGCAATGGCGGCTTCCCCTATGATCTGACAACGCCGCTGTTCTCGGATTATGCCAACAAATACCGTTTCATCTTCCTGCCGCCAGGTACACAGGCACAGTACGCTGAAACGGGTCCGCTGACCTTCCCTGTGGGTACGATCATCACCAAGACCTTCGCGATTCCAGCTAACGCTGCGCAACCTGGCGCCAATGAAAATGTGATCGAAACCCGTCTGCTGATTCGTCGTGAAGACGGCTGGGAGCGTCTGCCTTATATCTGGGAAAAGGACATGAGTGACGCTTACCTGGCCCTGGGCGGTGGCCGTGAAGTCGTTACATTTGTAGACTTGGAAGGCGAAACTATTACCGCGTCGTACGGTGTCCCGAATGCCAACCAGTGCACCAGCTGCCATGGCAACAAGGGGCAGGATCTCCCCGTTGGCCCCAAAGCCCGGCTACTGAATATGACCTATGCCTATGCTGAGCAACTGGGGCTTCATGGCGGCATGAATCAGTTGGATGCGATGGCGTCACTGGGTCTGCTGGCCGGCTCTCCGGGTTCTGCAGCGGCACCGAAGACACCGGTCTGGAATGACCCCACTACCGGCAGCCTAGAAGCTCGGGCCAAAGCCTACCTGGATGTTAACTGTGCCCACTGCCACGGCGGCGGCGGACGCGCCTTCGGTACCGGCCTGCTGCTTAACGAGTTCCTGTCCGTGGATCGCACCTATGGTCTGTGCAAAAGTCCAGTGGCCGCAGGGCGTGGCTCCGGTGGCCTGAGCTACGATATCGCACCGGGTGATCCCGATAATTCCATCCTCGTTTACCGGATGGCCTCTAACGATCCGGCGATCCGGATGCCAGAGCTGGGTCGCAGCACCGTACACAAGGAAGGGCTGGCGCTGGTTCGTGACTGGGTCAGCAGTCTCGATGGCGCCTGCGAGGCACCACAACCCCAGGCAATGCTAACCGGCCACTGATACGCCTTTCCACCTACAAATCATACGACAGTGACAATGCTCCCGCATTGTCACTATTATTCAGCACCATTCATTAGATCATTACCCATTGTGCTGGAGCTATCGTCTTTGCTAAATTGTGAATACTTGGAAATAACTGCGATTACGAAGTAAAAACGAACATCCACCTAGCTACTTTTGCCAACTCGAAACTCAAGGGTGTCATATACCCTCAATGAACCGTAGCTGTTTAATGATCCCGGACACCATGTTAGAGGGTAAAGTCGCCACTAATAAGAGCGATGTTCATACCCACTGCCTCACATCAATTGGGGATTGTCATATATACGTAGTGAACGTTTTGATTCATGGCCCAATCAGCCTATTCTTGGACAAGCTCCTAGGGGCTGTTGACGTTTCATTGAAAGCCTTGAACCAAGCCTGAAAATCCGCAGTATGTTGCTACCGCTCATGCTTTCATA
>NZ_BAABFL010000447.1:0-29454 GCF_039540975.1 Kistimonas scapharcae | reverse complement strand
CTAAAGCGAAACTTTGTCAGTGTCGTAGCTCTGGCTTGTGCTTTTGTCTGGTTACCAATGTGAAACGTCAACAGCTCCTAGTTATTTTCAGTTCGGCCAAGGCCAATGATCAGACTATTGCCATTCCCATTGTCGAAGACTGTGAGGATATGCTGAACGATAACTATGTCCAGCAGGTGATTACAGCTGAACCCGTGATACATGAATTTGATATCAGGCTCGAACGTTTTGTCTACGGCCTTATCGGGTATGCAACGCTTCAAGCTCCAGCATGGTCAATACCCTCTCTGAAGAAGCAAATTGCTTCTTTGTACTCAAAATGCGATGGGACAGCATCTCGCGGCATTGTGCCTCGGGAGAATGGGCAGGTTTCTAATCTTCTTGTCGATGATCTGAACTTAATGGAAAAGTATGGAGATGGAAGAATTATCGTGATAGTCGACAAAGGAAAAGATGTCCGAACAATACGACTTGCTCCATGAGTAAGCTGCGGAAATAAACCATTAGAAAACATAGTATTAATATGTTTTTCACGACGTTACCGGGCAATATGACTTCGCATTGCAAGCCGAATCCATCGAGGCAAGTCATATGGCCACATCCGATACCATCCAGGAACCAGACACCGCTGGCACATTCGAAAGCGCCAGGTAGTCCTGGACATTAGCAGCAGTAATACCGCCAGACGGGCAAAAACGTACCTGAGGAAACGGCCCTCCGAACGCCTTCAGAACGGCAACACCACCAGACGCTTCAGCCGGGAAAAACTTCAGGCATGTGTAGCCGTGTGCCAGCGCCAGCATGATTTCGCTGGCGGAAGCCACACCGGGGATGAATGGAATCGTTTGGTTTCGGGCATGGTGTAACAATACTTCGGTCTGACCGGGAGACACTGCAAACTGAGCTCCTGCCTTTATCGCCTGATCATAGTCCGAAGTATTAAGCACGGTACCGGCGCCCACCAGCACATCAGGAAAGATACGACGCAGTTCAGTAATGGCGTCCAGTGCGACGGGCGTTCGGAGGGTGACTTCCAGAACAGAATGCCCGCCCTCAATCAATGCGTTGCCAACAGCAACCGCCTGCGCCACGCTATCCACCACCAGTACCGGCAGAATGGGATGGATGGCCAGTATCCCGGCCGGTTTCAGCGTCCATTGATTCATCACCGTGTGTCCCCTCTTACAACGTATCCAGATTTTCCAGACACCATTCTGCCCTGTCCAGCACCGCGCGCTGCTCGTCATTGCTCCGCTTGTCCCAGCCTTTATACACAACACCGGTACGATGGTTAACCGCCAGCTGGTCACGGTGCCTGAGCATAAAATGCCAGTAGAGGCTGTTCAGCGGGCAGGCGTTTTCCGTTGTTTTTTCCTTCACGTTGTAATGGCAGCCACGGCAGTAGTCGCTCATTTTGTTGATGTAATTGCCACTGCCCGCATACGGTTTTGACGCCACCAGCCCCCCGTCGCCAAACTGGCTCATGCCGCGGGTGTTGGGCAGTTCCACCCACTCAATGGCATCCAGATAAATGCCCAGGTACCACTCATCGACCTGGTCCGGATCAATCCCGGCGAGCAGGCAAAAGTTGCCGGCCACCATCAGTCGCTGAATATGGTGGGCATACGCGAAATCAAGGGACTGGCTGACAGCCTGCTGCAAACAGCGCATGTGTGTTTCGCCGGTCCAGAAAAACGCAGGCAATGTCCGCCGGGCATTGAAATGGTTCATCGACCGGTATTCCGGCATATTGGCCCAGTACATGCCCCGCACAAATTCACGCCACCCCAGTACCTGCCGGACAAAACCTTCCACCTGGGCAATGGTGATGGTGTCAGGCGACGCCTGCCAGGCGGCAATAGCCGCCTCAATCACCTGCTTCGGGTGGAGCATCTTGGTATTGAGCGCAAACGACAGCCGTGAGTGGTAGAGGCTCCAGCGATGGTCACTGTCAGCCGTCATGGCATCCTGAAAGCGCCCAAACGACGGCAGGCAATATCGACAGAAATGTTTGAGTACCTGTAAGGATTGCTTGCGGGTAACTGGCCATATCAACGGATCGGTCGGTACACCGAAATGTGCCACCTGGTGACGCTCAATGCGCTGTAGAATATCCGTAACCGGGTTGGCGAAAAGAATCGGTTCAGGAATCTCGGCAAGGTCTGCTTTTTTCAAGGATTGCCGGTTATCGCTATCAAAATTCCACTGCCCGCCTGCGGGCTGATCACCCTCCATCAGGATATCGAATCGCTTGCGCATCTTGCGGTAAAACGCTTCCATCCTTACCGCTTTGCCGGGCGTAAAATAAGATTCCAGCTCATCAAACGGCAGCATGAAGTGTTCTGACTCATACCGGTTGATGGTAATCCCTGATCCCAGTGAAGGCTTTAACAGCTGTTGCTGGAGCCGGTGTTCATCAGGTTGCTGGTATTCAAAGTCAGTGATGCCGTATTTTTCCGTCACATGCCTGAGCAGTGCCGGCAAATCGTCAAATGACGCGGTATCGTCCAGCGTCAGATACAGCACATCGTGGCCGGACTGTTTCAGGGCATCGGCAAACGATGCCATCGCCGCAAAAAACGCACAAAGCTTCTGGATATGATGACGAACGTAGTTCGTTTCCTGGAGCAATTCCGCGATCAGGTAAAGACAGCGGTCATCTTTTTTCCGAAACCAGCGGTGTGCGGCATTAAGCTGATCCCCCAGAATCAGGCGAAGGCGCTGGTACTTTTTCATGACTTCCCTACCCGGTTAGGTTGCGACGACAGCGTTCAGAACAATACCTGACCTCCTCCCAACATCGGAACCACTTCTTTCGTCAGGTGAAGGGCCGCCGGCATACGGCACAGTTTTTTACATCTTTGGTGTTGTTATGTGATTCTGACTGGCTCGCCAACAGGGGTGTCCTGATTATCCACGGCCAATCCGTACAGCATAACGGCTAAACGGGATTAAGTAGAAGCAGCCAGTCGTTTTCATCGGAGGCGGTCATGTTCTCGATCAGTACTACGCATCATCAAATACGAAAGACTTGATCACATAGAGCCTGAAAACAGCGTTCATCACCTTAGAACAAGAAAACCACTGTTCAATCAGGCATTTTCCGTTTCCTTGAGTTCCCGCAAATACTTGAAGACGGTCGCCCTTCCCATATTCAGGACATTGGCCACATAATTCTGGGAACTCTTCCCCTTGAACGCACCATTGTTGTACAGCTCTGTCACCAGCGCCCGCTTTTGTGGATGCGACAATCTCGCCATCGTCAGCCCCTGCTGCGTCAACCAGTGCTGGATGAACGTGTTGATGCGTTCCTGCCAGTCATCCTGGAACAGTTTGTCCGGCTGCGGCACCAGTTGTGGATGGGAAAGAAGAATGTCGAACGCCTGCTTCGCCTGTTCAAACACATCCAGCTTCATGTTGATACAGAGCAGACCGATGGTATGGCCATCATCATCCCGCAGCACAATGCTGATGGAACGTTGCCTTCCGCCATCCCAGCCGACTTTCTCATAGGGACCGATGACAGTTTCCGGTTCTTCAGGCGCAATATCATCCAGCGCCGAGTCATCTCCCAGCGACCGCTTCGACAGGTTGTTGGCGATGTACACCACCTTCTGGGACGCGTAATCATGAATGACCGCCTCCACATAACCCGCAAAGAGGGCAACGATGCCATCCGCCACAGGCGCATAACGTTCAAGTAACAGGGCCTCGGTACCGGATGTTTTTTTCTTACGCATGGATTCACTATGAGTCATGAATGAAAACCGACCAGCCCATCAGGTTGTGTGAAAACGCCAGCGGTTTCCCAATAAACCAGTTGCTGCCCTGCCCCGGTGGGTCAACACATTGGGCAACGCCCGAACACTATCCCTATCACTCCGGGGTTGCAAGGCAGCCGTCTGAGCTCATCCACTCTGCTTACTTACAATCCATTGTCGTTGATCACGGCGATACATGACTGATACAGGCGTCGTATACCAGGGTGGCGATGATGATGTCCTGCACCGCGACACCGGTATAGTCAGCAACGGTCAGGCCCGCGGCAGAACCATCGCACTCTTCCGCTAAAGCCTGCCCAAACGACACCGCTTTTTCTGCGATGTGTTCTTGGGCATATTGTAATTCGCCATGGTCACGGCACTGGTCGTAGCTGTCCACCAGCAGCAGGTCAGCACGTTCCAGCACATTGCCACAGAGCTCCCGTTTGCCCGGGGAGTCACAGCCGAAAGCATTGATATGGGCACCGGGCTTCAGCCAGCCTGCATCCAGGTAGGCTTCCTTACTCGGCGTCACGGTCGTTATGATGTCCGCCTGTTGGCACAGGAACTCAATATCTGACGCCGGGGTTACCGCAATATCGTAAGGCGCCATCCGTTCAGCCAGCGAAGCTATCGAGGCCGGTTTCCGATCAAAGGCAACGACCTGGTTGATACCCAGTGCAAGGCAGGTATCCCGTGCCTGGTAATACCCCTGAATACCACAACCCACGATACCCATGGTTTTCGCCGCCGGCGCAAACCGTTTGGCCATCATGGCACCGGCTGCCGAGGTTCTTAAATCCGTCAGCAGCCCTTCATCCTGTAACAGTGCCAGTGGGAAACCGGTCTCGACATCCAGCACCATCAGGCAGCCGCAAGACGACGGCAGCCCCTTACCAGGATTCGTATAACTGCCCGCCGCAATCTTGATCACAGCATAGGGCGATGTGTCAGCCCGGCCATACTTCAGGTGCAGTTCACCATGGGGCAAGGCCAGGTAACCCACCGGGGGAATATCGTACTCTCCCCGGGCGTAATCACGGTAACCATCGGCAATGGCGGCCATCAGTACCGACAGGGACGGCAGGTTGGCTTCGATATCCGCTCTAGTGAGTATGTTCATGGTGCTCACCCCCGCTGTTGATGACACGCTGGAACACCGCATCTGTGATGTTCTGCCCGCACAGCACCACCACCACGGTTTTCCCCTGGTAATGCGCCTTTGCCTGCAGCAACCCAGCCACCGCCACACCCGCCGCACCTTCTATCACATAGCCGTGCGCGTTATGCACCAGCCGCATGGCATTGGCAATGTCGTCTTCAGAAACGGTCAGGGTTTCCGTAATGGTCGACTGACACAGGGGCAAGGTAATCGCGTCATCATCAACCCCCCCGGCCGTGCCATCAGACAGGGTATCCTGCTCCTTAACGTCAATGACCTTGCCTGCCCGCAAACATTCCAGCATGGCCGGAGCATTGGACGGCCAGCATCCGACAATCTCGACATCGGGTTTCACCGAAAGGATGTTGGCGCCCAGACCGCTGATCAGCCCACCGCCGCCAACACTGACAAACACCGCTTCTACATCAGGCAGGTCAGACAGGATTTCACGCCCGATGGTGCCCTGCCCGGCAATCACATCAGCATGGTTGTAGGGGCTGACGTAGGTAAGCCCTTGTTCACGAGCATCCCGTGCCGCGACTTTTTCGGCCTGGTCACTGCTGCCCGGCACCTTTACCAGCTTGGCGCCGGTGGCCAGGATTTTCTGTTCTTTCGTCGGGCTGATGGATTCCGGGACATAAATCGTTACCGGGATGCCCAATGCGGTCGCGGCGGTTGCCGTGGCGGCGCCATGATTACCGGAGCTCGCCGTCAATACGCCCTTGACCCGATCCTCAGGCGCTAACCGCAGCATGGCGCTGACCGCACCCCGGATCTTGAAGCTCCCTGTGGTCTGGGCATTTTCACATTTGAGGTACACCTTACAGCCGGTCAACGCTGACAACGGCTCCGAATAGACCAGGGGTGTCTTAACAACCCGGCCATCCGCATAAAAAGCGGCATCCGGCAGAGCCTGGGTCTTTGCCACAATGGCTTGTCTGTCTACGGACATCTGACATCTCCAAACTACCAAAATAAATACTTTTATGTATATTATGGACTTTATAGTACACGGTAGATTTTGAGTGTCAATCGCCCTGAAACGTTGGATCATGTGCCCAACGCGTACGGACAGGTATTCGGGTCTCCATCAATTTCAGGGAGACCTGACGCTCAAAACAGTGTCAGTTCAACGACATCAGGTAATTTCATGACCACCCACTTGCCCAAAGCCACCATCATTCGTTATCCCCAGGGGGAGACCTGCGGTACGGGAACCGTAGTAAAGACCATCCCCCTGGACGACAACCGAAGCGCAATCCTGGTAGACAACACCCCCTTCCACCCGGTCGATTACCAGTGGCCGGACCAGCCCGGCGACCGCGGCGAGATACACTGCGATGGCAGGGTTTACCCTGTCGTATCCTGCCTCACTGGCGCCATTAACCTGGAAGATGACACGCTTTATCTGGATACCGATATCCCGGTCAAAAAAGGCGCTGACGGCTGGTGTTTTGTGGTCGCGCATGTGATTGACGGTACACCGGATCTGACCGGAAAAACGGTTCAGCTTCAGGTGGATGCATCCTATCGACACGCCCTGGATTGTGGTCACAGCGCCTGCCATATTGCCGCCCTGGCGTTGAACCGTGCCCTGCAGGGTTACTGGCGAAAAGACCCGGGCCGACATGACGCCCTGGGGCAGATCGATTTTGATCAGCAGGCTATCACACTGTCGTCCATCGGTGAGTACCATAGCAGTGACCGTTATCGCTGTGGCAAATCACTGAAGAAAAAAGGCCTGAATGCAGCGGATGTGCTCACCGACTTAAACGACATTGAAAAAGCCATTAACCAACAGCTGGCTACCTGGCTTGAAGAAGGGGGTGAGATCCATGTGCGTTGTGAAGGGGAAACGCTGACGGACCGTCGATATTGGGAGTGCCAGCTCGGCCAGGAAGACAAGGTAGTGATTCCCTGCGGCGGCAGTCATGCGAATACGCTGGGAGCCCTTGGCAAAGTCACTGTTTCAATGCACGTGCTGGATGAACAAACGTTTGAGGTCATCACACGCTGCCAACCATAAATAAAACAGGGCGTATGCCCTGTTTGATGGTTTGCCCCTGTCAGAACCAGCGCGCTATCGGCTCCGGTGCAGTGATCAGCGGTTGAACGGCGGTTGTCGAACAGGCGATACCGTTTTTCTGCAACAGCTCACAGGCGTACAGCGCTATCTCATAATGGGTATGGGCGCTGGGATGCACCGTATCAAAGAAGAAATGGTCATCCGGATTGGTACACATGCCGATGCCCTGCCCATCCGCAGCGGCACTGGCGACGTGAGCTGCATCCGCCAACGATGGATTCTGGAGAATATGATTCACCAGAGATTCTTCTGCACTCTCCTTGCTTCTGTTAACGGTGGGCAACCCGGGCGTACTGTCCAGGCAGGCTTTATCCGTGACAATGCCTCGCTGGGCCGCACCGGCCAATAGCTGGGTCAGCATGGCAGCAGCATCCAGCTCAATCAATGCAACATCCGGATAACGGGTTCGCAGCTGGGCCAATGACTGCTTCAGTTCACGGTTATTGGTTTCAATGGCATTTGCCATCCACGCCTGAAGATGCTTTGGCGCCTCACGATAACGGGGGGTCAGGCTGATATCCGGCAGGTTAATCACCACCACGTGTTTTGCACCCAACCGAATCAGTCGTGTGATGTCCGCCGTGTATTTGTTCACCACCTGTTGCGGATCGGGCCACTGGTTGAGGTAGTCGTTGGCACTGTTGAAGAAAATCACCAGCGTTGAGTCACTGTCGACCGTACCAGCCTGCTCTGCCCAGGCACTGACGATCAGTCCTTCACACGGTGGCACCAGACTGCCGGAGACAAACTCCTCGGCCATACTTTCCGGTCCGCTGCAGATATGCATCAGGTCGCCCAGGTGATCCATCTTCTGGGTGGAGCACAACGTCCAGCTACCCGCCATGGCCCGGTTATCCAGCTCAGCGCCCAACATCCGGTAGAGATACAGTGGCCAGACCCCCTTGAAATCGGTACCACCGGAAAACATGCCGGTCAGGTAATAATGCGGATCGGGCAATATCGGGATAGGCAATGTTTTTGTCATATCCAGAAAGGCATTGAGCGCATGTTTTTCCAGGCTGCTTAATTCATCCCTCAACCACTCATGATGGGTCAGCTCCGCATAGCCTGGCACATCCTGCTTCAGGGCATTATTCAGGAACGGCTGCAGATTCATCATAGGCTGCCCGTTTACTGTATTTCCCTTCAGGGTATTCAGCAGCTTCCAGGTGGAGTACGTGCCATTGCTGTCAGAGAGACTGTCGCCAAACACCAGCAGTTTTTTGACCTGCAACCCATCCGCATGACTGACAACAGGCAGGAGACAAACAAGAAACAACGCAAGGAGCCAACGAGCCCCGGCAAGGAAAACTTTCATGACAATACTCCTGAACGCAACCCGGTTCGTCTATGAAAGTAGTCGTATAAACCCGGTTACTCCATTCACATCACACTAATGCAACTGTCGTGATTTACCGCATGGCATTGGCGTCCCATCAGGCATACCATGTCGCAATTTTTTTTGAGCCACTGACCGGACCCCTGCCGTGACTATCGACCTTCTGGCGCTCCTCAACCAGAGTTCTGAGCTACTCCTGTTTGTTATCCTCGGTATTGGTTTGCTGATTGGCAAACTGTCGATTGGCACCTTCAAGCTCGGCGCGACAATCGGGGTGCTGGCCACGGCACTGGCGTTCGGTGAGATGGGGTTCTACCTGCCGCCCGGTATAGAGAGCGTTGGGTTCATGGTCTTTATCTTCTGCGTCGGGATTGAAGCCGGACCCCACTTTTTCAGCGTTTTTATGCGGGACGGCAAGTACTATGCGTCACTGGCTCTTTTCCTTACCGGCACCTCCTTCGGTTTGACCCTGCTGATGTCAAAACTGTTTGATTTTGACAAGGGCCTCACCGCCGGTTTGCTCGCAGGCTCGCTGACGTCTACCCCCGCGCTGGTCGGTGCACAGGAAGCCCTGAAAAGCCTTAGCAATCCAGAAGTAGTGGGGCAGCTCAGCAAGCTGCAGGACAACATGAGCATCGGCTACGCCCTCACATATCTGGTTGGCCTGGTCGGTTTAATGCTGGTCGTTCGTTACCTGCCGCGCATCGTCCGTGTTGACCTGCCCGATGCCGCAAGCACCATCGCCCGGGAACGGGGAATAGACGATAGTGAAAGTCAGAAAACCTACCTGCCCATCATCCGCGCTTACCGGGTCAGCAAGGACCTGGCGGCCGCCTTTGCCGGCCAGAACCTCCGAGAAGTCGGCATCTACCGGCGCACCGGTTGCTATATCGAAAGAATCCGGCGCAAAGGCATTCTGGCTGAGCCGGCCGGCGACGCCATGCTGCAGAAAGGCGATGAAATTGCCCTGCTGGGTTACCCGGACAGCCATGCCCTGCTCGACCCGCTGTTTCGCGAAGGTAATGAGGTCTTTGACCGGGATCTGCTCGATATGCAGATTGTCACCGAAGATATCGTGGTCAAGAACGACCAGCTGGTCGGCAAACATCTCAGTGACCTTAACCTGACCGAGGCAGGATGCTTTCTGAACCGGATAACCCGTTCCCAGATCGAGATGCCGGTTGAGCGTGACATTCTGCTGAACAAAGGGGATGTGCTGCGCGTCAGTGGCGAAAAACGACGGGTGGCCGCCCAGGCCGACAAGATTGGTTTCGTCAGCATCCACAGTCGTGTGACCGACCTGGTCGCTTTTTCCACCTTCCTGGCCATTGGTCTGCTGATCGGGCAAATCACACTGCGTTTCAATAATTATGACTTTACGGTCGGTAATGCCACAGGGCTGCTGATTTCAGGGATTATGATGGGTTATCTACGCGCCATGCACCCCACCATCGGTCACGTGCCGGAAGCGGCGTTGCGCCTGTTAAAAGACCTTGGCTTGCTGGTGTTCATGGTCGGAATCGGTTTGAATGCGGGACGGGGTATCCTGGAATACATGGGTCAGCTCGGACCAATGATCATTGCATCCGGCCTGGTGGTCAGCACTGTGCCCGTTATTTTGTCGTATATCTTTGGCCGTTATGTCCTGAACATGAATCCTGCCCTGCTGCTCGGCGCCATTACCGGCGCCCGCACCTGCGCACCGGCCATGGAAACGGTCAACGACATGTCCCGCAGCTCCATTCCCTCGCTGGGCTATGTGGGCACCTATGCACTGGCTAACGTGTTGTTCACAGTAGCAGGCTCATTGATTGCCACACTGTTCTGAGAACGCTAAACACCACCGTTAACCTTCATGGTATTCAGCGGATGTTACCGGGCGAACTTCATCGACACCGGCAACATCCTGCTGATCAACCGGGCCAGCACAAGGCCAGTCCCCTTCAAGGCGAGTCTGTAAAGCCGGCAGCAACCGGCCTGTCGTGTGCAGCAAACGGTACTGGTCAATCAGCAGGTCATGATCTGCCGTCGTATACCGGTTCTTGGCCGCGAAACTTTCCTGCTGGCTGTCCAGTAAATCAATCAGTGTGCGTTTACCTACCAGGAACTGTTTTTCGTACAGGCTGCGCGAACGATCCGCCAGAGAGACATGGTTCTTCAGCGGTTTGAGCCGGGTACGGCCAAACTCAACCGCCACCCAAGCCAGCCGGACGGCTTCGTCCATGTCTTCAATCTGGTGCTGTCTGCTTTCTATAGCTTCACTGACTTCATGACTGGCCTGTTGTCGCCGGGCGGTATCAGCTCCGCCATTGAACAGGTTATAGCGAATATTCAACAGTGCTGATTCATCGTATTCCGTACCTTTTGCACCATCCCTGTCCTTAGACCAGGACGTTCCCAGAGTGACATCCAACTCGGGCATATAACCGCTTTTGCTGGCATCATAAACGGCTTCCGCCGCACGAATCTCAGCATTGGCTGCAGCAAGTGACGGGTGACCTGTCATCAGTTGTTCAATCGCCATCTCCTGCCCCGCAGGCAACCCTGCTGTCTGAACAGGCCGGACAAAGGCATCCGGCAATGCGCCAACCGCTTTAAGGTAACGGGTTCGGGCATTTCTCAGCGAAGCTTCTGCGCCTATCCGGTCAGCCTGCGCCAGCATTAACCGTCCTTCCGCCTGAGCCAGGTCGGCATCATTGCTGACACCCTTCTCACCCTGCTTCCGGATCAAGGCCACCAGCCGCAGGTGTTCATTAAGATTGTTCTTCGCATGATCACGCAGGGTTTGCGCCTTAAGCACACTAAGGTAAATCTCCGCGACTTCAAGGCCGAGGTTTTCTGCCGTGACACAAACCTGCTGCTCTGCCGCCTGCTGCCGGGCACGCTGTTGACTGACATCTTCCCGGGTTGCAAAACCATCGAACAGTATCTGCCGGGCGACCAGTGATGCCTCCCGACGGGTTCGCACCTGCGACTTATCATCCGCGCTGCCATTGCCATAAGCGGCAACCGTCGTTGTATTACGACTATTCTCGTAGCCAACCGACGCATTGAGATCAAGAGTCGGCAGATAACCGGCACGGGCTTCCCGAACCGACTCCCGCCGTGCCTCTGCAACGGCCATCGTCATACGAAGTTCAGGGTTATCCAGTAATGCTTCTGCGACAGCGTCCTGTAACGTCATTGCCGCACTATTACTGACATAACCCGCCAAGGTGATCGCCAGTAACCATTCCCTGATCTTGGCGTGTTGCATGTTCTCCGCCTCCTGCGTTGCAACCGGACTCTCGTGTCGTGTCTGCCCGGGTTATACGATCAACTGCCCATTCGTGATTAGCTGTAATAACACATCATCGCCGTTTAACAGGTTATCCCTGTTCTGGTCAGACCAGTGGTTTTCATCCAGCCCCTGAAACTGCACCACCAGCTGATGGGTTTCGCCTTCAGCCTGTGCATTCACCTGCAGGGTCGTTTGTTGCTGTTCACTCTCAATAACAGCCGTGACGCCCTGCCCCTTCAGGGACTGAAGCAAGTCGATGGGATCCAGATCAGTGCCGCTGGAAAAATCCAGCAGTTCTGAGAAATCCAGCCTGTCAGCATCACTGCCGGGAGTGGCCGGCTGGCCAAGGGTAAAATCCAGAATACGATCCAGTTGATAGCGATCCTCCTCAACGAGATCGGTCAGGCTGAACCGGAAATCATCACGTCCGGTTCCTCCAGTCATCACATCGTCGCCCTGGCCACCTATCAGTACATCATCCCCACTGCCGCCATCCAGTATGTCATGGTCACGACCACCCATAAGAAGGTCACGATCCTCACCACCGTATAACCGGTCATCACCGCCACCGCCTATCAAGGTGTCATTACCGGCTTCGCCAGAAAACGTATTGCTGTGGGCGTCGTAATCAACGACCAGATCATTGCCACCGCCTGCGGCAAAATCATCATCCACATTGCCGCCATCTTTGAAATAATCATCCTCTGATGTACCGGATTGCGTGCCGTTTCTGTCGGTGATGCGATTCAGGTTATCAGCAGCACTATGCGTAAACACTTCCCCACTGTCGGTGACGGCTACATCAACACTGCTGCTCACACGACTGCCGTCTGAGTCCTCGACCGTAAAATCAAATGTCAGATCAATCGTGCTCTCCACATCCGCTGGCCGAAATACATATTCGCCGTTCAGGTAGTTCACCGTTAGCCAACCCGCTGTGATATCCGGTGATGCCAGTACCTTGAACTGTGTATAAGGTGCTTGAGGGTTAGTGTTCAGCAGCTGTTCCCCCATCCCGTCGCGAAGATCAACACTGTAGACTGTGACCAGACCATCCCCGCCAATATCACGACCAACTAAATCGCCTGTTGCGAGCTGCTGCGGTACTGTCTCTATGAGTTTGTCTGACAGAGTATCAGACGTATTTTCATCCAGTATTTGAGCGTTGCCGGGAAAGGCGATCTGTTCCAGATAGGCGAGATCAGGACCAGTGAGCATCTCCCCGGGCTCTCTGGTCATGAAGCCGACTGCATGGACGTCACTGACACTGTGATTTTGAAGAAAGGTTTCCCAGACCGCCTGGTCGGGTCTCCCGGTACTACGGGAAGGTTCCCCCGCAGTAATAAAGTACATCGCATGATGGTCTGCAGGATCAATCTGACCATTCTCTAAACCGGAGATAAAACCGGCCTCAGCCTCCTGCAAAGCACCTTTGTAGTAGGTGCCACCTTGAGGATCAGAAAGTGCATTAATGGTATTCAGGGTCTGCAATACCGCATCGTCCCCCGCATACCAGCCGTATGACTGATAATTGCCACCGCTGAACGTCACAACCTGGATAGCAAGATCAGCCACAAACTGATAATGGTTCAGCAGGTTTGCCAATGCCTCCTGCATGAGCTCCAGACCGGTCTTACTCGCGTCTTCTGCAGATGGCCACCCCATGGGTTCCGATAAATCGAGCATCAATGTCAGGTTGAGTGTTTCTGTGGCACTGTCATCAATGCCAACGTCGCCTGACAGTGGCTGGGGCGTCCTATCCTCGACCGTAATGATGACATTTGCATTCTGGGTATTACCCTGATTATCCGTGGTCTGATATTGGACAGTGACAGTCTCGGATTCCCCTGACTTCAGGTTGAAATCATTCCCCGTCGAGTAAGCGAGACGATTATCGATAATCGAGACGGCTCCCTTACCGGCTGGTATTTCAGTCCCTGTCTGCGGATCAATAATGGATGCTCGCTCAAGCGTCAGTAAAGGGTTATCAGTACCCGGCACCCTGTCATTGGCTAATACATCAATGACCAGATCACTGCTTTCTGACAGCAGACCAATATCATCAACCGTAATCCATTGATTGATACTGGATTCAGCCTGATTCACATTATTCGGCGTTGAGAGTTGGAAACGGCTCTCTTCTTCAAATGGCCTGGCATCCAGTAACTCATCACGTCCTGATGTCTCTTGCTCACTACCCGTTGTCGGTATCGGCTCAATGGATGGCAACGAATCCGCCACTGCAAACGGAGATTGTGTATCCGTCAGACGATTAAAACGACTAACGGGTAGCGGATCATTTGGGGGAGATTCCAATGCCCCTTCACGGTTTGATGGTGTACCCGCGAGCGGAGGGGGGAATAACAGAGAAGGATCGACGCCATCAGCAATCAGTTGTTCAACTGACAAGGCAAGTTGCTGCCATAGTTCAGCCAGTTCCAGCTGCTGACCGGCAAGGATTTCAACACTATCGCCATTGACCAGATCAAGATGGGCAGAACCATCCAGCAGGGCAACCAGGGTTTCATCATTGTATACCTGATCACCAATAGACAACTGTCGTATTGAACCGTCCACCGCCATGGCGCCGACATTGCCGGACACATGATGAAGAGAACCTATCGCGACAACTGTATCTGCACCCATGCTAACAATCCCTGCCTCTCAACGTAGTACTGGTTCGAAAGTACAACTTTGAGCATAGACAGGGATGCAGAGACCAGCCAAAGTCATGGGTATTAAGAAGCCTGAGCCTGCTCCTCTCGGATAATGCCCAGCTTCTGCATGCGCGACAGCAATGTGGTTCTTGGTAAAGCCAGTTCACGGGCAACGGCAGAAAGATTATGATTGTGCCGTTGTACTGCGGTACGGATCAGTTGGGTTTCATAACTGGCCAGACTTTCCCGCAACGGTCTTGCAGCGGGTAGCGGTAACGCGCCGCGGTTATCCAGTCCGGAGGCCAGGTCAGACAGACTGTCCGGCATCAGGGTGACGGTTTCCATGGTCGCCTCATGACCTGCCAGCAACAGACTACGGCGGATGACATTTTCCAGTTCTCGCACATTGCCTGGCCAGTCATGCTGCTCAAGTTGTCGTATCGCAGTTTCCCCCAGGTGAGTCACTGCCGGATTCAAGGCCGGGCCATAACGTGAAACAAAGCGCCGGGCAATAAGCCCAATGTCGTTCATTCGGTTACGCAAAGGCGGGATCACAATAAAACCGACACTGATCCTGTAATAGAGGTCTTCCCGAAGGTTGCCATCCCGTACCGCATCAAAGGGGGGCTGGTTCATGGCGGTAATCAGGCGGATATCCGCTTTCAATGGTTCCTGACTTCCCAGCGGGCGGTAGTAGCCATCCTGCAAAACCCGTAGCAACTTGCTTTGCAGGGTTATGGGCATGGAATTCAGTTCATCCAGGAACAGTGTGCCGCCATCCGCCAGCGCCAACAGCCCCTTGCGGTTTTCCGCGCCGGTAAAAGCACCGCGGGTCGTACCAAAGAGCGTACTTTCGAGCAGGTTTTCAGGAATCGCCGCACAGTTCAGGCAGAGCATGGATCGACCCGCTCGTGGACTCATGGCATGGGCCCGGCGGGCAAACAGTTCTTTACCTGTACCCGTCTCTCCGTAAATCAGTACCGGCAACTCACTGGCGCCATAAATATCAACCGCCTCGATCTGACGGCGCATGGCCGGGTCGTCACTGATAATCTCCGGGACTTCACGTTGATTGTCGTGTTTACCAGGGCCTGCCGTCAGCACCCGACCGATTTCAATGGCGCCGATAATGTCGCCACTGCGCCCATAGAGCGGCATCGCACTGTGCATATAGTGCAACTGTTCTCCGGCCACGCCATTGTATGCCTGGTAATGATCGGTAAAACGGGACTGCTCCGACAGGCAGCGCAGTAACGTGCTGTCTTCCATCTGCAGCCAGGGACTGACCTCAAGGACATGGTGACCCAGGATATTGTCCGGATCGACGCCATCCATGCGCGCACTTGCCCGGTTGTAATACACAAAATACCCATCACGATCGACGATGGTGACCGGTTGCGTCAGTGAATCCAGTACATGTTTCATGCACAGGACCAGCCAGTTCAGCTCTTCCACCCATCCCCCTTTATCGTTTTTTCGACAGTTCTTGAACAACACCCTGTATCAGCAGGCAACTTTTCCTGTCATATTCTCGACTCCTGTCGAAAAACGGACAAAACCATCGGCAATCATTGCTGAAAGCTGCTCCATCCTCCAGAAAAAACAGCGAAAAACCGGATAAACAGCACCTTTTTCATGATCTGCATCAACAGTCACCGGCACCAGCTTGGCACGCATGTTGTTAGAGGAAGAAGCGTAGATATAACGACGAAAAAGGTAGCAGTTCATGTTCAAGCACATCATCGCCCGTACCCCCTGTCGTGCATTGGTTGACGGCCTGAGTGAAGCTAACCTGGGCAAGCCCGATTACGCCAAGGCGCTGGAGCAGCACAACACCTATATCCGCGCCCTGCAAACCTGCGGCGTTGACATCACCATCCTCCCCCCTGCTGAAGACTTTCCGGATTCTGTCTTTGTTGAAGACCCGGCACTCTGTACACCGCACTGCGCCATCGTCACCCGCCCGGGCGCAGACAGCCGTCGTCATGAAGCGGAACTGATTGCCCCGGTTCTGCACCGATTTTACAAGAATGTTGAACGCATCGTTGAACCCGGCACGCTGGATGCCGGCGATGTGATGATGGTCGGCAGCCATTACTACATTGGCAAGTCAGCACGCACCAATGAAGAAGGGGCGCAACAGCTGATCGCCATTCTTGAAAAATATGGCATGACCGGCTCCATTGTCACCCTCGAAGAAGTCCTGCACCTGAAAACCGGCCTGGCTTACCTGGAAAACAACAACCTGCTGGCGGCAGGCGAGTTTGTCACCAAACCCGAATTCCAGAAATACAACATTATCGAGGTACCGGTCGAGGAGTCCTACGCCGCCAACTGCATCTGGGTGAACGGCAAGGTCATCATGCCCTCCGGCTACCCAAACACCCGCGACAAGATTGCCGCCCTGGGATACGAAGTGATTGAACTGGATACCTCCGAATACCGCAAGGTAGACGGCGGTGTGAGCTGCATGTCTCTGCGTTTCTGAATCATCCCGGATGGTTCACACCCACAACAGGGATGCCCGTGCATCCCTGTTCCCGCCCTCACTAACAGGCAGACTCGGAGTACACAATGACGCAGGGGCATGAGAAAAAACTGGGCGTTGTCGCCATGACCGCCCTGGTGGTCGGCGCAGTGGTCGGCAGCGGCATTTTCAGCCTGCCACAGAACATGGCGGAAGGTGCCGGCGCCGGCCCCATCCTGATTGCGTGGGTCATTACCTTTATCGGTATGCTGGTACTGACGCGTATCTTCCAATGGCTTTCCCTGAACCGTCCGGATATTAACGACGGTGTTTACGGTTATGCCCGCACCGGCTTTGGTGATTACCTGGGGTTCAACGCCGCCTGGGGCTACTGGATTTCCGTCTGGGTGGGCAATGTCGGTTACCTTGTACTGTTGTTCAGCGCACTCGGCTCCTTCTCTTCACTGGGATTTTTTGGAGAAGGCAGCACCCTGCCGGCGATGCTGTGCGGACTTGCGGTTCTCTGGACGCTGCACAGTTTTGTCCTGCGAGGCATCCGCTCCGCGGCCATTCTCAATATCATTGTAACCCTGGCCAAGATTGTGCCGATCTGTTTGTTCGTGCTTTGTGTCATGTTGGCGTTCAAGGTAGAAACCTTCCAGATGGATTTCTGGGGGCACGAAGCCCTCGGCAGTATTACCGACCAGGTCAAGAACACAATGCTTTATACCGTCTGGGTGTTCCTGGGTATTGAGTGTGCAACCGTCTATGCCAGCCGGGCACGCAACATGAAGGTCGTCAGCCAGGCGACACTGTTAGGCTTTTTCATTACCATCTCGTTGCTGGTCTGTGTGTCAGTACTCTCTCTTGGGGTTGTGCCTCAGGCAGAACTGGCCACCATGCGCAATCCATCCATGGCGGCGGTCATGGAACGGGCTGTTGGTCCGTGGGGTGGCGTGCTGATCAACCTGGGTCTGATCATATCCGTCAGTGGTGCATTGTTGGCCTGGAGTATGATCTCGTCCGAAATGCTGTACCTCGCAGCACGGGGAAAACAGAATACGGCGCCGACTTTTTTTGGCCGCCTCAACAGCCATGGCACGCCTGCTAACGCCATGTGGCTGACCAACGCCCTGATTTCACTGTTCCTGATCATCAACCACTTCAACGACGCCGGTTATAACCTGCTGATTCAGCTGGCCTCTTCCATGGCGCTGATTCCTTACCTGCTCTGTGCAGCGTTCGGATTGAAACTCGCGCTCAAGGCCGATGTCCGCTCTGTCACGCTGATTGGCTTAACCGCATTGGGCACACTCTATGGTGCCTGGCTGATCTATGCCGGCGGCACGGAATTCCTGTTGCTGTCGATGATCCTTTATATGGTGGGTGCACCGTTTTATCTCAAAGCACGGCATGAACGGGGCGAAAAACTGTTTGCCTCACCGCTGGAAACCACCGGTGCTGTTTTTGTTGTTGTATTAGGGATCTCGGCGCTCTATTTATTAAACGTCGGCGAACTGGTGATCTGAGTTTCTACACCTCGCTGAATCATCGAATCTTATTTCGATATTCACACACAGTCAGACTGACAAAAATATCTTGTCAGTCTGACTGTCCTGTTTGTTATGTTCATTCCCAGGCTCTACAGTTAAAAAAATTGCAGCAAAAATAACAATTGTTGAACGGGGTTCTGCCCTGTAGTCTGCAATCCCTTTTTTACCTGCTGACCGGAACCGGGACGACACATTGATTACCACCGCCAATATCACCATGCAGTTCGGGGACAAACCCCTGTTCGAAGACATCTCCGTCAAGTTTGGTGACGGCAACCGCTACGGCCTGATTGGCGCCAACGGCTGCGGAAAATCCACCCTGATGAAAATTCTGAGCCGGGAACTGGAACCGTCTTCCGGTACGGTCAGCAAGGATCCCAATGACCGCGTCGCCAAACTGAATCAGGATCAGTTTGCCTACGAACAGCACACCGTGATTGATACGGTCATCATGGGGCATGCGGAACTCTGGAAAGTCAAGCAGGAACGTGACCGTATCTATTCCCTGCCGGAGATGACCGAAGAAGACGGCATGCGTGTCGCCGACCTGGAAGTCCAGTTCGCTGAAATGGACGGTTACTCTGCCGAAGCCCGTGCCGGTGAACTGCTGCTGGGTGTCGGCATTCCCACCGAACAGCATTTCGGCCTGATGAGTGCCGTTGCTCCCGGCTGGAAACTGCGGGTTCTGCTGGCGCAGGTACTGTTTGCTGATCCAGATATCATGTTGCTGGACGAACCGACCAACAACCTGGATATCAACGCCATTCGCTGGTTGGAAGGCGTGCTGAGCCAGCGTGACTGCACCATGATCATCATCTCCCACGACCGTCATTTCCTGAACAGCGTCTGCACCCATATGGCCGATCTGGATTACGGTGAGCTGCGCGTCTACCCCGGCACCTATGACGAATACATGACCGCCGCCACCCAGGCCCGCGAACGCCAGCAAGCTGACAATGCCCGCAAGAAAGCCCAGATTGCGGAACTGCAGGCCTTTGTCAGTCGCTTCTCCGCCAATGCTTCCAAAGCAAAACAGGCAACATCCCGTGCCCGCCAGATCGACAAAATCAAGCTGGATGAAATCAAGCCTTCCAGCCGACAGAGTCCATTTATCCGGTTTGAGCAGGAGAAAAAACTGTTCCGTCAGGCGCTGGAGGTAACCAACCTGTCACAGGGGTATGGTGATGAATTGCTGTTCTCTGGCGTAAAGCTGCTGGTAGACGTCGGCGAGCGTATTGCCGTGATTGGCCAGAACGGTATCGGTAAGAGTACCTTCATGAATACCTTGGCAGGTGCCATGGTGCCGAAGTCTGGCGAAGTGAAGTGGTCAGAAAACGCCAATATCGGTTACTACGCCCAGGATCACAGCGCGGACTTTGAAATCGACATGAACCTGTACGACTGGATGGACCAATGGAAACCCGCCGGTAACGATGAGCAGTTCACCCGCAGCTTCCTGGGCCGGATGCTGTTCTCACAGAACGACATCAAGAAATCCACCCGCGTCATTTCCGGTGGTGAGCAGGGGCGGATGCTGTTCGGCAAGCTGATGATGCAGCAGCCCAACATCCTGCTGATGGACGAACCCACTAACCACATGGACATGGAATCCATCGAAGCACTGAACCTGGCGTTGGAGAATTACGAAGGTACGCTGATCTTTGTCAGCCATGACCGGCAGTTTGTTTCCTCGCTGGCGACACGAATTATTGAGATTACGGAAGACGGTATTACCGATTTCCATGGCAGCTACGATGACTATCTGCGTAGTCTGGATGCCACTGACTGATTGACAGGACGGTAAGGTTCAAGAAAGTCATTCTATCTGAGGCGGGAGTTCCTCTCTCGCCTTATTTACCCCAACAAATTTTCTTACTAACTGGGTCAAACCATTGAATGGCACGTCCCCAATCGTTCAAAGGACCTTCAATAAATCATCCAGCGCAAACGGCTTCTCAAGAATGACATCTGCACCTTTCCGCTGTGCTTTACGCAAATAAGAACCCACCAGGTTATGGTTTTCCTCAGACACCTTTCCACCACCGGATATTGCCGCGATCTTGACCCCGGGCCGTTTTTTTCTTACTTCCTCACATAACTCCATGCCATCCATTTTGGGCATAAGGATATCGGTAATCATAATACTGACTTCCTCCTGCTGCTCCAGCACGTTCAGTGCTTCCACGCCGTTGGCAGCCAGAAAAACCCGGTAGCCTTCATCTTCCAGGCAGAATGCCAGCTCCTCCCGGAGCTCGCTCACATCATCAACAACAAGTACCGTCTTGGCCATGCTTATGCTCCTTGTTCAAGGTCAGGATAAAACAGGTATTCGGACAATGGTCGTCAATACTTAATACACCACCATGCCCATGGATTATGGTTTTGGAGATACTGAGTCCCAGGCCCGTACCTTTGCCAATATCCTTAGTGGTATACATAGGTTCGAATATTCTTTTCTGAATATCGGCGGGAATACCTGGGCCGGAGTCCATCACCCGTATAATCACCTGTCGCTCGGTCTGATTGACCTGGATACGAATCCATTTTTCATCCAGCTGCTTGACCGCATCACAGGCATTATTCAGCAGGTTGACAATCACCTGAGACAGGTGCAAACGCTGACACTCGATGGCCGCAGCATCGCTTCCGTCGTGGTATTTAATCGAGAAATCAATGCCGTTGACCCTGTATTTCTCCTCAACCAGTTCAGCAGCATCCATGATAAAATCAGCCACTGGGCAACTCTGAAAATTCTCATTGTGACTGTTTCGGGATATTTTGCTAAGGCTATTGATGATACCGGATATCCGGTTGACCGATGTCACAACCTTGTTCAAAGACACTAAGTCCCTGCTATCCAGGGCTCCTTTTTCCAGCTTTCGAATCAATCGCTCGGCACTCAGTTTAATCGCCTGTATCGGGCTGTTAATTTCATGAGCCATACCACTGGCCAGATCACCGAGTGCCGCCTTCTTGGCAGATAAAACGGCCTTGGCCTGACTCTGCAATACGGCAAATTCCTTTTTCTTGAGCTGAATGCGTGTAGAATCGAACGCCCTGGCCAGCTCACCAATCTCATCCCTGCGATCAAGCGGCAACGATATCGTAGTATCACCATGCACCAACGCGTCAGAGGCTTTGATTACATCCTGCAACGGGCTGAGGAGTCGGCGCGTCCACACGCCCACAATAAACATGCAGGTCATGACCAGCAACGCAAGATACACCAGATTCCTGTTGAGCAGCCCAATGGTTTTATCCAGCATGGCCTGCTCTGACGCCAGCAGAAAGACCCCCATAAACCGATCCTGATGACGAGGGTCAAACTTTGCGCGTACCATTTGCAGCAACCAGGTTTCATGGTTGATTTCAAAATGCTGCACACCGTTAGTCACTGTCGTTTCATTGATCCACAGAGCTTTAGGTACGCGTTCCGTAATGACAGATTGCTCATCAAACTCAAAGGCAAAATTCAATGAACCATCCGGGTTGACCAGGATATCGCCCTCAGTATTCGTCAGGTACATTGAAGAATGGTCTGGTGATGACGCAATAATGCGATGAAAAATGGGCTTGAACGCCATGCTGATAACAATCAGACCATAGAGTTCGCCGTCTATGTAAACCGGGCTGGATGCACGCATCACGGGTGTATAGGGTTGTATCACGTCCCCATATTCACGATTCAGGGTAATGTCGGAGAGATACACGTCTCCAGCACCCAGCTTCAGTGATTGCTGATAAAACGTTCTGTGACGTTTATTTTGCAATTCATAATCTGGCATCCGATAAACAGCGTCTTCATGACGCTCAATGGCCAGAACCTCTTCACCGCCGTTTTTTACGCCGATCACTCGTACTTTGTTGTAATTGGGTTTTGATCGTGCGAAGTTCACCAGCAGATCCACAAGGTGTGCTTTATCATGACTGCTTTGACGGCCCTGCGGAGCGTCAGTCGACGTATCGGCCAGCACCGCCAGTACAGCATGCAGATTACTCAGGAAAACCGCATCGCTGCTGAGGTTATCAATTTCCTCAACCAGTATCATGCTGGCAATATTGGCTTCAGTCGTCAGGTGGGATTCCGCCTGCTCAAACAGGATATGGGCCGAACCTCGAAACAGCATGAACTCCACGGCTGCCGCTGCCAGCGCGACAGAAATGCCGGTCAGCAGTGAGAATTTTGCCGTAATGTTCAGCGACCGCCGAAATGGCCAGTAGAGCTTGATCATCCCTGAATGATGCCCGGTATTATCAGTACCCCAATTTATTCAACATAGTTCATCCGACTATTGAGAACTGATTGCCGCAAACCACAAGCTGCATAATTTAAAAGATACTTCCTTACCGCAATGACAATTCCAGTTGTAATAACCAAAAGAGGGCAGGCCGACCGGCATTTCTCCTTTCATCGCCCAATAAACTTACCAAAGCCAATAGATCATCACTATTCAATCCACTAATCCGTGTAGAACGCTTTGCAATAAAAAACACTGATAACAGACTTTTATTGATGTAATGCAAGAAGAGTAAGCCTGAGGGGATGCTATAACAGCGCGGACAAACATAAGCGTAAAACAAGCATGAACCATGTCCCATTTGCAACAGATCTATGATGTTGATATCAAACTGCTGCGGCTGTTCATGGCCATTGTCCGTTGTGGGGGGTTTTCGTCGGCCCAGAACCAGCTGAACATGAGCCAATCAACCATCAGCCACCAGATGAGCCAGCTCGAAGAACGTCTGGGGCTGGTGCTCTGTCAACGGGGCCGGGGAGGGTTTTCGCTTACGAGGGAAGGAAAGGCGGTATTCAGCGCAACAGAGCGACTGTTGGCCGCCGTGGAAACCTTTCGACAGGAAGTCGGCACCATCACCCACGTGTTGTCAGGCGATCTCAGTATTGGTGTCGTCGATAACACCATCACGGATCGCAGTCTGCCGCTGACAACTGCGATTCGGGAATTCAGAAAACTTGGCGGTGACGTCAACATCCATATTACCGTGGACTCGCCTGAGCATCTGATAGCCGATGTCGTTCAAGGAAAACTCCATCTGGCTATTGGCCTCTTTCCCGTAGCTCATAGTGGGTTGAACCATACACCACTCTACCGGGAAAAACATTGTCTCTACTGCGCCAGCAGTCATCCTTTTTACCATGAGACACCCTCACTCTATGACCTGGCGGAGTGTCCGGCAGTCCTGCGCAGCTACATGTACGACAATGACCAGAAGTACATCGGCAATGGCACCCGAAATGCCTATGCCAATAATATTGAAGCACTGGTGACATTGATTCTGACGGGAAGCTATATCGGTTTTCTACCTGAACACTATGCCCGGAAATGGCTGGAGAATGGTGAGTTAAAAGTACTGCACCCTGACACCTGTGTCCGCTACTCCACCTTTGACATGGTCACGGCCAGAAAACAACCGGATACGCTGGTACTCAAGCAGTTTGTCCAGTTATTCCGGTCACTCTTGAACCAACATCACCCGTCACCCCAAAATAGCTGCGCAGCAGGATGATAAAATGCCTGTGTGAACAAAATGAGAAAATGAATAAACAACCTGCTCAGAAAAAGCAGGTTGTTTATTCATTAGATCAAACGCTATTAACGGAGGGTAATAGCTGTCGGTGATGGATCATCATGAAAATGACCGACTGTTTCCAGAACGAGACCTTCTTCACGGGCCGTAGCCAGAAATGCCGGCTCAGCATCGGAACTTACCGCTACCAGCAGGCCACCACTGGTTTGGGGGTCCAACAGAATTTTGATATCTCTTTCTGTGATCGGCGCGATACGCTCACCATAACTGTCGTAGTTACGCTGGCTGCCACCCGGTGCACAGCCCAATGCCAAATAGCGATCCACATCCGGCAGTAACGGCACGGCGTCGCGGTAGACAACAGCGCCCAGCCCACTACCTTCACACATTTCCAGAAGGTGCCCCAACAGTCCAAACCCCGTAACATCGGTCATCGCCGTCACGCCCTCGATTGCCGCAAATGCAGCACCCGGTTTGTTCAGGCGACACATGGTTTCCGTCACCAGTCGCTCATGCTCCGGCTGGCAATGGCCTTTCTTGATCGCCGTAGAAAGAATACCGATACCCAATGGTTTGGTCAGGTACAGCCGGTCACCGGCTTTCGCGCCACTGTTACGCTTCAGGCGTTCAACCGGTACACGGCCATTCACAGACAAGCCAAAGATTGGCTCCGGTGTATCAATACTATGACCACCGGCCAGCGGCATGCCGGCATCGCGGCACGCATCACGACCACCGCGCAAAACGTCACGGGCCACTTCCGGTGGCAACGTATTAATTGGCCAGCCCAGAATCGCAAGGGCCATCATGGGGGTTCCACCCATGGCGTACACATCGCTGATGGCATTGGCTGCTGCTATCCGTCCGAAGTCGTAAGGATCATCAACAATCGGCATGAAAAAGTCAGTGGTGCTGATAATGGCTTCATCATTATCCAGTGCATAAACCGCTGCATCATCCGCGGTATCGTTGCCCACCAGCAAAGACGGATGTCCGGTGTTATCAGACAACCCTTCAAGCATCGTTCCCAAGACCTTGGGAGAAATTTTGCAGCCTCAGCCACCACCATGGGAATAACGGGTCAGGCGTACCTGTTCTGTCGTTTCATCCATCCGCACCGGACGGAGATCGGTGTTGTTGTCACTCATGCATCATACTCTCACCAGGGCGGGATCAATAGCTTCGAGACCAGACTTCAACAGTTGGTAATCAATCAGCTGGAAATCGCCAAGCGTTTTGTCGTCGTAGTGCCGGTTCCGGGGCACAGCCGTCATCGTATTGAAGCGGTCAATGGCACTTTCAATGATTTCCAGCGAGCGCATATCCAGCGTGCCTTCAATGTCGTCGATGGCCACAGAACGGTAGGGCGACTCCCCGGGCTTGACGCTGCCCGCCAGGGGGTGAGTCAGCAAACGGGCACCGCCATGGATCCGGTTACGCGCCTGGTGCAGTACCTTTTCATAGCTGTCGCAGGCCTGTTGCTTCAGCGTTGCAAAATCAGACGCTACCTTCGGGTTGTTGCTGATGATCAGCAGTTGTTTTGCCATGGTTTATGCCGCCTTATCGTGAGCATCCGGCAGTTTCAATACTATCCGGTCGTTATCATCCCGCCGGACCCAGCGATCCAGTTCCATTTTATTCAGCAGGGGAATGATGTACTTCCGGCTGAGACCAGTACGCTCACGAGCCAGGTTGATACCGAACCGCTCACCTTCGCCCAGGCCTGCCAGAATATCCCGCAGCAATTGATCGTAGAGTTCTGTCGCGTAATAAATTTTGCCTTCAAGGGCCACCACGAAACCAAGACGCACCAGGTTCCGCATCAGTTTCTGGCCACCGACAATCTTTTCCTTGTCCGCCTCAAAACCGTCCTTGCCACTGCCACGGATACGAGCCAGTAACTGTTGGCCGTCCTGACCCAGATCGTCTTCTGATGCACCGCCACCGGCCATCCAGGCATCCTTACTCATACGAATCCTGTCTTCGTCTTTCAGGCCCAGTAACACCTGTTCCATGACTGCAATATTGACGGACAGTCGCGTACTGAGTTCTCCCAGCGTCATGGCGATGCCTTCACCATCCAGCAGTTTCAAAATGCGTTCGCGCAGTGATTCATTGAAGGTACGGCTGACCAGCCAGTCACCCAGCGCAAGATAATCATTGCTGTCGATGATGGCATCACCATCCGCTACAGCCACCAGCGGCGCATAACCATTCAGGTCAAGACTGAGGCGCAACTGGTCTGAAGGCACCAGCGTTTCCGGCAGATCATTCAGCAGTGCCTGCAAGCGTTTACGCAGGTGCATGGCGACATCACTGGTCCAGACAATACGACCACTGTGGATCAGTTCACTGCCACCATGACGGATCATTGCCATGGACTGCCCCCAGAAACAGGGCACCGGCTTATCGAACTTCAGCAATGCAAGACGAGTGTCTTTGATATAAACCAGTCGCGCCAACCCATTCCAGGTACCGAGTGCCACTTCCACTTCCCGGTTCCGGCGACTGGTATCTGCACCCTCTTCAAGACGAACAAACAAACGGTCCGTGACCTGGCACAGTGCGTCACGGCCTGCGATGCAACAGCCCCGCTCCAATTCCTTGCGGGTGACACCTTTCAGGCCAACCGCCACACGGGAAACCGGTTCGGCTTCGTCCAGGTTTTTATGGTAGGACTGCAGGGTTCTGACCTGTACATCCTTACCGGAAGGATACATCTTCAACCGGTCACCGACCTTCAGAGAGCCGTCTGCCAAGCTGCCGGTCACTACGGTACCAATGCCGTTTACGGTGAATACCCGGTCAATATAGAGGTGCGCTGCATTGCCCAAAGGCAGACGCTCGACCTGACGCAAGTGACGAAGAACCATCTTGCGCAGCGCGTTGATATTTTCCCCGGTCAGGGCAGAAACAGTGATGGATTCCGGTATTTCGTCGGTGATGGCAAGACAGTGTTCCAGCGCTTCTTCTTCCACCAGCGCCAGCGTTTCAGCGTCTACGGTGTCCGACTTGTTGATGCAGAGAATGACATTACGGATTCCCATGGCATGGGCCACCTTCAAGTGATCCGTTGTCATCGGCATCCAGCCTTCATCGGCCGCCACGACCAGCAGCACCAGATCCAGGCTCCAGACGCCGGCAACCATGTTGCGAATAAAACGTTCATGGCCGGGTACATCGATGACACCGACAGTATTACCGTCGTCGTCATCAAAATGCGCAAACCCCAGGTCCAGGGTCATGCCCCGCGCCTGTTCCACCGGCCGAGCCGTGGTTATACCAGTCAGCGCCTTGATCAGGGCGGTCTTGCCATGGTCCACATGGCCGGCTGTGCCAATCACCGCTTTCATAAGCTGAGATAACTCCTGAGTTGTTCTGTCAGCACAGGGATTTCCCGGGGCAGAATCGCCGCCATGTTGAGCTGTACACGGTCATTACGGATCACACCAATCACAGGTAATGGCATGGCCCGCAGATCCGCAAGGATCTGGTCAGCCTGTTTATCGATCTGTAATTCCAGCGACCAGGATGGGAAAAATTCATCTGGCAACGTGCCGCCACCCACGACCATTTCAGAGGGCAGCAAACGGACTTTGTCACCCAGTTCGGACGCCAGCTGCTGTGCCCGTTCCTGAATAACGGCCTGGCCGGTCGCCGCCTTTTCTGCCACGCCCTGCCCTTCTGATTCGCGGTTGAGTTTCCGAACCAACAGTTCTTCGAGAAGGGAATACACCATCCGACCGGGACGGAAGGCACGCATCAGGGGATTTTTCTCAAGCTTCTGTACGATTTCCTTTCGGCCGCAGATGATACCGGCCTGGGGACCACCCAGAATTTTGTCGCCAGAGAAACAGACGAGGTCAGCACCTGCACGGATATAATTCGACGACGGTGTCTCATTTGCCGCAAACCGTTCCGTCGACAGCCCTGATCCCTGGTCAACGGCCAGAATCACATGTTCAGGCAGTCGGCGAGCCACTTCACGAATATCCGGTGATTCAGTAAAACCACGCACGACGAAGTTTGAGCAATGCACCATCAACACCATCGCGGTGTTTTCAGTAACGGCATTGATATAATCATCAGCCGTCGTAATGTTCGTGGTACCGACTTCAACCAGCTTGGCACCGGACAAGGCAAGAATATCGGGAATTCGGAATCCACCGCCAATCTGGATCTGCTCACCACGGGAAACAATCACTTCCTTACCGCGGGCCAGCTCATTCAACAGCAGATAGACGGAAGCGGCGTTATTATTGACCACCATACCTTCTTCGGCGCCTGTCAGACTGCTCAGCAACTGACTGACAATGCCCTTACGCTGACCACGTTTGCCGTCCGAGAGTTTGATTTCCAGGTTGCAGTAACCCGTGTTCACATCAGCAACTGAGTCCCACAGTTCAGGATCAATCGGTGAACGTCCGAGATTGGTGTGCACGACGGTTCCCGTGGCATTGATCACACGGGCATGACGCTGGTTCAACAGAAAACGACAGTCGTCTTCCAGCCTGGCATAGAGCGTTTCATCAGAAATACCGTCAGTGCGGAAAGATACCTCTTGTCGTATGGCTGCCAGTGTACGGCGCACGACATCAGTAACCAGCGGACGACTCAGTTGACGGATATAGGGGGCAAGGATCGGTTCCTGGAGCAGCTGCTCCACTTGCGGCAGGCGAACGATTCCCTTCGGGTTTGCGCTCATGGCTATAACAACCCCGCAGTCTTGCGTGTAATAAGAAGGAGAGAAAAGCAGTGGCGGAAGGAGCAGGAATCGAACCTACCAAGGATAAAAAAATATCCTTTAAAAACAGCAGCTTACGACGTAAGATCACAAAAAATGACAAATGAATGAAAAAGTTCCAGATTTTTTTAGCATATCTAACACTTTTTTAGTATGCAAAAAACCATAAAAAATAACCATACAAATTGTGTTTTTTGAACGATCGTTCAATAGCAACTATTTTTCGGTCAGTGATATTTACGCCTTCCACCGGCTAAAAAATATGGGTGCATTTTACGGATATGCGCCCAATGTTGTTTGACCTGTGTCATGGTTTCTCATCCCCAATTCTCAGGCTCAATATCCCGCATTGTGACACCCGGCAAACGACCTTTGATCTCTGTCGCACGGGCATGGAGTTGGGCAGATCGCACCGCCCTGGCAACGAGCATATCGTTGTAAACAACATCAAGCTGAGGCCGTGTCAGAGCAACTACTGAGTTGTCCGCCATAGTCCAATCCAGAGTGCCGGTGGGGGCGATAGTGTCGAATACCTGAAGGGCGTTCACCATCCGTGTCTCTGATTTCGGGTCACAATCCACCATATAACCCCCTACCTGAATAGGGGCTATTTCCATCCGATCACGGGCAGCGTTAATGTCATCCCTGTCTGCCGGTTGTTGGGCAAGGGCATCATACGGCTGTAACGATGGCATCGAACTCTACCTCCTTGTAGGGAAAATTAACCAGCAAAAAATGGTGGGTACCCTCAGTCACAGACACCCACTCGATAAACCCGTCATCAACCACCCCATCAAACCCCGGACAAATGACCCTTGTCCCGGCAGGGATACCCTCAACACGCAACACTTGTCCTGT
>NZ_BAABFL010000446.1:0-29166 GCF_039540975.1 Kistimonas scapharcae | reverse complement strand
GAACACAAGCTGATTCCAAAGAGATAACTGCGTTTTGTGCAAAAACTGTACTCTGTTGCCAAAAGTACGGCCAGCTTGCTCACCTTCCCAAGGTTAAGCGGGATTTAAGGTTCCTTGGCTGATGCTTTTCGGTTTGTTAACGGATGTAAGAGAGGCATCAGAGCAGTTATTTGAACGATTGTCGGCAAGAAGGTCGGGGGGGGGCATCGCGGCGTTATGCAGGTCTATGTGAGCCCGTGTCGGGTTGATAAAAAAATCCAATCATGCAGGGCGTTGACCGGGTGGTTCGCTTGCCATGATACTGTATGCATGAACAGTATTTTTTCAGAGAAGCGCCACTGGCCACGGATGATCGCGCTGGTGGACATGAACTCTTATTTTGCTTCTATCGAGCAACTGGATCGTCCGGAGTGGCGGGGGCGCCCGCTGGGTGTCACCAACGGGCGCACGGGAACCTGTATTATCACTGCTTCCTATGAAGCCCGTGCCTGCGGTATCCGGACCGGGATGCGCGTGCGGGAAGCCCGTGCGCTGGCGCCGGATTTCATCCAGGTGCCCGCACGGCCGTATCGTTATGCCCAGGTGTCATCCAGCATCATGGCGGCGCTGGAATCGATAACACCGGATATTGAGATTTTCTCTGTCGATGAAGCGTTTCTTGATCTGACAGCCTGTCAGAAACTGTATCGCTGTCCGGTTGAAGTCGTTGCCAGGAAGATCAAGCACTGTGTTTTCGAAGCATCCGGGCTGCTGTGTTCTGTCGGGGTCAGTGGGGATAAAACCACCGCCAAATGGGCGGCCAAGCAACAGAAACCCAATGGGTTGACCATCGTGGAGCCCTGGCGCGTGGCTGAGCGGCTGGCGCCGGTCCCTGTAACGGAATTGTGCGGTATCAGTACCGGAATCGGCCGGTTTCTGGCGCAGCATGGGGTTTATCTGTGTGGGGATATGAAACAGATCCCCATCAGTGTGCTGGCCGGGCGTTTCGGTAATCTGGGGCGCCGCATCTGGCTGATGGCGCAGGGGCTTGATCCGGAGCCGCTGCACCGGGAGGTCAAAGCACCCAAAACCATTGGTCATGGCAAGGTCATGCCGCCGGATACCCGGGATCGTCAGGAAGTGGATCGGTACCTGATGCATATGTGCGAAAAGGTGGCGACCCGGCTGCGGCGACACCAGCTGCAGGCCGGCGTGTTCAGTATTGGCCTGAATACCCGGCGTGGCTGGGTGGCGCGGAAACTGAAAACTGTGCATCCCACCGCTGACAGTGACCCGCTGATCGCCCTGGCCCGCTTTTTTCTGGAGAACTGGTGGGATGGTGTCGGCGTGCACCAGGTGCATGTGGCGGCGCTGGATCCCCATCCGCAGGCCTGTCAGGGCGAACTGTTTGCCCCGGATCATGCCCGGCGAGACCGGGTTCTGGCCGTGATGGATGCTGTAAACCAGCGTTACGGGGAATTTGCGCTCTGCCGGGCACCGCTGGTAAAGCGGTCTGATATGCCCAATGTGATCGCCCCGTCCTGGAAGCCTGCAGGATACCGCAATACCCTGGAACCCTGAGGAGCCGACTATCATGCCGATCGGTGTGATTTATCGTTTTGACCAGAAGGAATGTGCCTGCCGTTTTCGTCGGCCGGGGGCGCGGTTGCCGGTATTGACCAAGGATGGCGAGATGCGATTGTTACTCTGGGGGCGTCGACGGCTGGATGCCTGCCATGGCGACTTTCCTTTTGGCGGTTGGGCACGGCTCCACAATATTCAGGGGGGCGCTGGAACCGGTTCAATCCGGTGCCGGTCAAGATCCCGGCGCAGGCGTTTGTTGAACAGGATGTCAGTGGGCAGGAACACCGGTTCCCTGTCACGGAGGGGCAGTATCTGCAGGGGCTGGTCAGCCGGATCGGTCGCGAACAACGGGTATATGTCGTTACCCTGGAAACCAGCCTGGATGATATCTGTTTTGAACGCTGGCCCCGGCTGGTGGCGTCGGTAACATGATGTGTCAGGGCATTTGCAATGATTGAATTCTTAACACATCCATTGTGTTTTGGGTGGTCTGCCGGGCAATGATCTCCGCGGATTCCGGACGTAACTGGCAGAGCTCATCCAGAATCAAAGGCAAGTATTCCGGGGAGTTTCTTTGTCCCTTGAAGGCAGCTGGCGCCATATCGGGTGCGTCGGTTTCCAGTACCAGGCAGGTTAATGGCAGCGTGGCAGCCAGATGACGGAGCTTGGTTGCGCGGGGGTAGGTGATGGCGCCGCCAAACCCCAGCTTAAAGCCGATCTCAATAAAACGGTTAGCCTGTTGCTCACTGCCTGACCACGCATGGACGATCCCGCCTTCCTGAAAATGCAGTTCCCGGAGAATTTTCAGTATCTGATCATGAGATTTCCGGGCATGCAGGATAATAGGCAGCTTGTGGGCTTTGGCGATCTTCACCTGTGCCCTGAACAGGGATTCCTGCTGGCCTCTGTCCAGGTGGTCAAGATAGAAGTCCAGGCCGATCTCGCCGACTGCTATCAGGTGTTTTGGGCTCTGGCAAAGCTGTTGTTCTAGGGCTTCCAAGTGAGATGCATTATGTTCTTCAAGGAAATAGGGATGTAATCCTAAGGCGAAATAAAGCGAGATAGGGCGCTTTGCTGCGGCTAAGTGAATAATTGATTGCCAGCGAGAGGCTGTAGTGCCTGGAATGCAGAGAGCGAGGACTTTTTTTTGAGCACAATTATTCAAAATTATTGTGCGGTCAGTGTCAAAATCCTTGAAATCGAAATGGCAGTGGCTATCAAAAAGCATGAGGGTTAATTGTTGATTTGATTAAATGTCTGAATATTTTATTTTAAACGAGAGATTATTTCAAAATGAAATAACTGTATTTTTTTTATTTTCGAAAGTGATGTTTTTGTCTGGTTATGTCGGTTTTTTATTAACTTAATGCGCTAATCTGAAAATAAGTTGATTAAGAAAAAAACTTTTCATTGGAGAGTGAACATGGGCAAGGTTTCATCGACAGGAGCAGGGAGAGGCATTGCTTCTGGTCTACATAAAATTAATACCTCCGCTGGCAAGTCAAAAGTGCAAAAAGCCAGGGTAGGTAACATGAAATCATCTGTTGCTAAGGTCAAGGCGAAAAAAAGTCACTTTTCAGGTGTTAAAAACCTGATTGGAAACATAAAGCAAAAACTTAGCAAAAGAAGTGTCCAATTTGTGGAGGTTGATGTTACCCAAAGCCGTAAAGGTAAACAAGGTGGGGCCTTGTTTGAGAATAAAACGGCTGAGGCTTTGCAGGTGCGAAACCAGCATGTTGCCGATTACAATGGCGTCCGCGCGAAGCTTGAGGCTGCAATGGGAGCTGCTTCAGGCGCTGAGTCTAGAAGTCAGGCAGCAGATAGCCTGCAGCCAGTTTTATCGGATATACGCTCAAATTTTGAAACGATGGATTTTCAGCCTGAGGTATTGACAGCAGTCGAAGCCCTAATGCAAAAACTGCAAGAGCATAAAGGTAATGATGACGCACTGCGAACCAGGGTAGAAAGTGAAGTACAAGGGCATGAAACCTCTCTTAAAGAAAAAGAAACGCTCGTAAATGGTGATACGAGTACTGTTGGTCAAGCGATGAGAGAAGATCGTGATGCACTCGTTCGCGCAGAGGTCGATAAGTTTGTCGAGGAAAAATTAGAAAAGAGAGCGGAAGCTAAGGCTGGACGAAAAGGTAGAAGAGATCAGCTGGCAGCCGATAAAGAAAAGTACGGTAATGAAATAACGGAATGGAAAGAGAAACTCAGGAATAATTCTATTGATAAATCTGACAATGCTAAAGAACTTAAGCAATTAAGGTCGGATTTGAAAAAAGGGAAGAAGCTATTCGAGAGTATAGAAGCTGCAGAGAGACTCGCTAATAGAAGGCGTGCTAAAACGGCTAATGCTAATCCCGAAGGGAAAATGCAGAGTCTAATGAATAATCTGGAAGCGGCAGGTGGTGATGTTCGCAGTATTAAACAGGATGCGAAGAACGATAAAGATCTATTGAAGCGCGCAAAAGCTGAAGCAAAAAAATTAATGAAAGCGGCAGAAAACGAAATTGCGAAGAGGGAGCGGCAGTTGCTCAAGCTTGAAGCGCAAGCTAAGAAACTGGAACTTCAGTTTGCCGGTGAAAAAATTGTAACGGCTGTTGAAATAAAGAAAATGCAGTTTGATATGGGAAAAGTGATTGCCGCGCATGATAAACAAATGGATGAGCAGTTAGATACGTTACAAAAAGTTATGCCTAACCTCAAAGTGCCTAAGAGCGTATCACGTAAGGCCATGGCGAAGGAAAGTAAGGCTGCGTATCAGGCAAAACAGGGTGAAGCGGGTAATGTAGACGTATATGCCCAGGTTAATAAGCGCGGTGATGATGCTATGTCAGAAGCCTCCAGCCTGGGGATGGATGATAGAATGGATGACTTCGTTGATTACGATGAAACAGAGCCTTTGCTGCCGAGTGATAATGATGTTTCATCAATGGATGGGGTACGAACAACAGAACAAGATCTTGGAAGCATCAGCCGCGAGTTATACGCATATTTCCAAACCAACAAAGCAGATATTCAATCGGCACAGCAAGCACCAGCGCAAGAGAAGAGTGCATATAACGATCAATTGACCGATATTTTGATAGGCTGGCTGAAGGATGAGGGTTTGTATGTGAGTGACAACCAAGTGAAGCAAACTGCCAAACGTCTTATCGAAAATGGGGGCTCGTCAGAGTCTATCATCGAGTCAATCATTCAATATGGGCTTAAAAACGGATAAGTTATACATAAAATCTTATGTGGTTTCGTCAGGGAGACGTTTGGCGGTATCAGCTGAGCTCTTCCCTGATTTCGTTGTGAGTTTCTCTACGGCTTTTTTCACCTTGTTCTTCGTTCAAAAGAGAATCCTGCTGTTGATGTACCCATTGCTTATAGGGGATCAATCTGAAGGAAATGGATCACTTTGAATCTCGGTTAGCTTGCCTATAATTGCCGCTTTATCTTTTCAGCTGGTGACATGAGGGCGTATGGGAAAGCGGTTGTTGTTGGCAGGATTGATCCTGATAGCCATTGCTCTGTTGCTGAACCTGCCGGGTATTTTAAGGCAGATAAATGGGGAGCCGGCTGTGCGTCAGTATGACTGTCTGGACAGAGAGCAGGAGTGCCTCGCTGCCAGTACGTCGATTGGACAAGTATCACTCAGCATTGAGCCCGCCAGTCTGCCAGCCATGCAGCCGCTATCATTAACCGTCAATGCATCAGATAGACGAGTGGACTCCGTCAACCTGCAATTTATTGGCCGGGATATGAACATGGGTTTGCAGCCCGTTCCCTTAATCCGAAATGCTGATCATCCAGACCTTTGGCAGGGCGAAGGTGTTATCAGTTTGTGTACCGTGGATGCCGATATGGTGTGGCTGGCACGCGTGACTGTCATGGCGTCAGGTAAGCCATATGTTGTGGAGTTTGTATTAGGGGCGGCAACACATTAATCATCTTTTGGGGGACAGCTGCGACCATACCTCCTAAAATACCAGACGTTTTCATAATTCATAAATGCAAGGTGATGCCGATTCAGTCGGCATCATCAGGTGGTAGTGAGAAAGGATGTCAGGCGTATGAAAGGTATGGCGCAAAGGTTGTCAGTCATTATGCGACTTGCGGGATGCGGTCGGCGTTATGGTGTTTTGCATGCCCTGATGGGATTCCTTGGGCTATTGGTTGCCGGTACAACACTGGCTGCCGATGTGATGGTGTCTGACGCCCGTATTCGGGCAATGCCGCCTATCTCCAAGAACACAGCCGCCTACGTCGTCATCAGGAACAATAGTCCTCAGGCGATTGATCTGGTGGCTGCCGATGTGCTGGATAAGCAGGGGCGATCGATTGCCGATAAGGTAGAGCTCCACACCACGCGTATGGAAAACGGGTTGATGAAGATGGAGCATCTGGCCGGTATTCGTATTGATGCGGGCAAGCAGGCCCGTCTGGCGCCGGGTGGCAACCACATCATGATCATGGGACTGCATCAGGCATTAACGATTGGGGAAGATCTGGTGCTCAGCCTGTCATTCTCGGACGGTGAACGGGTCAAGGTGACCGCGCCGGTTATGAAAGTACTGACAGATGTCAAACCCCAGCCTGTGATGGACCATCACCAAACGTTGATGGTGACCGAACCCCGAGTCAGGGCCATGCCACCAGGTAGCAAAAACACGGCAGCCTATTTGACAATTAAGAACAGCGGTCAGAAGGATGTGGAGCTGGTGCGGATTGATACGCCAGTGGCGGATTTTGCCGAATTTCATCTCAGTAAAATGGAAGATGGCGTTATGAAAATGGAACACATGGCTGAGCCCCGTGTTCCGGCCGGTAAAAAACTGAAACTCCAGCCCGGTGGTCGCCATATTATGCTGATGGGACTGAAAAAGGACCTGGTGACCGGTGAGAAAGTGCCGCTTGAACTGCATTTCAGTAATGGCACGGTGCTAAATGTGCTGGCACCCGTGAAAAAAATGGTTTCCGAAAAGGGGAATCTTGCTTCTTGAATCTGTACGTTTTTAGCCTGTATACCTGAAAGTCAGTTGCTGCCTGAGAATGGCTTTCAGGAAACAAATCATCTCTTGTTGGTAAATATCCTTATACCGGCGATTATGACGGCTGTGTAGGGTGACGGCGTGAGCTGATGTCACTTTATTCTTTGAATAACAAACTGTCAGTACGTCGCAAGAAATCGCTTTTCCTGCCATGTGATGACGGGACACGACAGTCTCGCCTTCCTTTTAATTGTTAACTACATCAAAACCACTGTTCCGGGCTGACAGGTATTCCGGATGTATCGGGCTGTCTGCCATAAGGTTATGGATAATTCAGAATGACGGAAACTCTGACCACTGCAAATCCAACATTTTCCCGCAGGAAACCCGGCGTGCTGGGCGGCGCACTGATCGTGGCTGGCAGCACCGTGGGAGCAGGTATGTTTTCACTGCCTGTTGTTACCAGCGGCATGTGGTTTGGCTGGTCATTGTTACTGTTGCTTGGTGTCTGGTTCTGCATGTACAGCGGAGGAATGTACCTGCTGGAAACCAATCTCTGTTACCGGCCATCCGACAGCTTCGATACACTGGCGGGAGACACCCTGGGGCGTACCGGACGGATTTTGAACGGGTTATCCGTCGCGTTTGTTCTGTATATTCTGACCTATGCCTATGTGTCAGGCGGCAGCTCCGTGGTCAGTCATAGTCTGGGCATGCTGACGGGTATTGAGTTAAATGCCAGTTTCTCAGCATTGCTGTTTGCGACCGTTCTGGGGGTATTTGTAGTAGCAGGTGCCGGGGCAGTGGACCGCATTACCACGATCATGCTGGGTGGTATGGCGCTGACGTTTCTGGGATTTTGCCACGGACTGCTCAGCTCGGCAGACAGCCAGACACTGTTCCCGGGTTTGCCGATGACAGAGACGATGCCTTACATCGCGGGGGCGATTCCGTTTCTGATGGTGAGTTTCGGTTTTCAAAACTGTATTCCCAGTCTGGTGAAATATTTCGGTAAGGAACCGGTTGCGCTGCGCCGTGCCGCGATTATCGGCACCCTCATTACCCTGATGTTTTACCTGGTATGGCAGGTTAGCGTTCTGGGTAACCTGGAGCGTGATGCTTTTCCTGCGGTACTGGCTGCGGGAGGCAACATTGGACATTTAATCGGCGCACTGGAGCAGAGTGGTGTCAGCCTGGGCTTATCCCTGCTGTTGCAGTTGTTCTCTCATCTGGCTGTAGCGACATCTTTTATTGGTGTGGCGCTGGGCCTGTTTGACTATATTGCTGATCTGTTCGGTTTTGCCAATGATTTACGGGGACGCCTGATTACCGGGCTTATGACCCTGGCGCCGCCGACGGTGCTTGCCATTGTGGCACCTAATGGTTTTCTTGCGGCGATCGGTTATGCGGGTATTTGTGCGACTGTTTTTGCCTTGATTGTTCCGGTCCTGATGGCTGCGGTTTGTCGTTCCCGGGGCATGAATGGCGGTTACCGGGTGCCGGGCGGAACGCCTCGTATGGTGCTGGTTCTGCTTTTTGCGCTGGTGGTATTGGTCTGCCAGTTAATGAATATGGCAGGGTGGTTGCCTGCGTTTGGCAGCTAAGCCTACAAGACGTGTTATTGCCTGGGATGATAAGCAAACGACATTCGTGGCAATAAAAGAAAAACGGCTTTCTTCAGTGGTGAAGAAAGCCGTTTTTTATTATGCGCTTTAACTGAATATGGCCTGGATGATGTAGAAGAACAGAATTGCCAGCAGTGCGCCGGCTGGCAGGGTGACAATCCAGGACATGAAGATGGTGCTGATGACCCGGAGGTTCAGCGCACCAATTCCCCTGGCAAGACCAACGCCCAGAACCGCACCGACCAGGGTGTGAGTGGTGGAAATAGGCAGGCCGGTTCCCGACGCCAGTACGACGGTGCTGGCCGCCGACAACTCCGCCGCAAAGCCACGGCTGGGCGTTAGCTCGGTAATATGCTTGCCGATGGTGGCCATGACGCGGTAGCCATAGGTGGCCAGGCCTGTAACGATTCCGATACCACCCAGTAGCAGTATCCAGCCCGGCATGGCGGATTTGGCAACGATTTCTCCGCCCGACATGACGACACTGGCCACGGCCGCCAGCGGGCCGACCGCGTTAGCCACGTCATTGGAGCCATGAGCAAAGGCCATGGAGCAGGCCGTAAATATCATCATGACACCAAAGACTTTTTCAACACTGGAGAAATGGAAGGCTTTGTCGGCGTTGTGGTCTTCCTTAATCCGGCTGATGGCCATCTTACCAACGATCATGACCACCAGGCCGATAATGACCGATACCATGAAGCTTTCCAAATCCGTCAGTTCCAGACCGATATGCTTCAGGCCCTTGGTAAAGGTCACCATGGCCATCATGAAGCCGACCAGGAACATATAAATGGGGACGTAGCGCTTGGCATTCCGGAAGGGATTATCCGTATCCAGAATCAACTTCTGGATACTGGTGAACACCATAAAGGCCAGTGCTCCCGATAACACCGGTGAAACGACCCAGCTGGCGACAATGGAGCTGACTTTGCCCCAGTTGACGGCATCCATCGATATACCGACTGCGGCAAAGCCGACAATGGCGCCCACAATCGAGTGTGTGGTGGAGACTGGCCAGCCAAAGTGCGTGGCGACCAGCAGCCAGGTGCCAGCCGCCAGTAGCGCAGCAAGCATGCCGTACACCAATAGTTCAGGGTTGGACACCAGCTCCGGCATGGTGGGGTCAATAATCCCCTTCCGGATGGTTGCGGTGACGGAACCGCCAGCCAGATAGGCGCCGGCAAACTCCAGTACGATGGCGATAAAAATAGCCTGTTTGACCGTCAGCGCCTTGGAACCAACGGATGTGCCCATGGCGTTAGCCACATCATTGGCGCCGACGCCCCAGGCCATGAAAAAGCCAAATACACAGGCCATGATCAGCAGGATCGTGCCGTATTCTGCAATGATTGACATACTGCGTTTCCAGAAAGTAGCTGAGCAGGGAAGTTATTTGGCCAGTAGCAGCTGCAGGTAGCTGCCCACCCGTGAGGCGCGATCCGCCAGATCGCCCACCCAGTCGATGATCTTGTACATGAACATGACATCCACCGGTGGCAGTGATTTTTCCAGTGCGAACAGCACCCGGCGAATCTGAACCTGCAGATCGTCGGTCTCGCTTTCCAGGTTGTCCAGTTCTTCGATCATCTCCTCGACCATATCGGCTTCCCGCCCCCGGAAGCCGGTTTCAAGTAGCTCGTCGAGTTCATTCATCGCCTTGAGAGCCTGGGCGGAGGTCTGGATCGACCGGTTCAGGTAATGGCCCAGGGCTTCATGGAGTTCTTTCGGAAAACGCATCTGGCGACCCAATACCAGGCCGGCGATATCCTTGGCGCGGTTGGCGACCTTGTCCTGCACTGTCACGATTTCCAGCAGGTCCGTTCTGGGTACCGGGAGGAACAGGCTCTTGGGCAACGACAGGCGCACCTGTTTTTTTATCTGGTCAGCTTTTTCTTCCAGATCCACAATGCGCTGCTGATAATGCTCCGCCTGCTCCCAATCCTCACTGAGTGCGGCTTCAAAAAAAGGTTGCAGTTCGGAGGCGCACTCATGCACCAGGCTGATGTGTTTCTGAATTGGGCCGATGGGTGAGCGGCCAAATACGCTGGATAACAGGTTGCTTGGGGGCATGTGCCGGTTACCTGAGTCAATATGAAAGCCGGGTAGTATAACGCTCTTCGAAATAGGTGGAAATCTGTATAAAGTTAGCCTGTCTGACAGTTTGCATGATTTTATCTATGGAGTGAGCGCGCTAGAATAGACGGTTGCTATCCTGGGAATAGCCTGTCAGAAACGCGTATGTCCAAAGAAACCGAACTCAAGCTGCTGATTGCCCCTGAAGCGCACAGTCAATTGCTATCGGACTCACTGCTGAATGGTACTCCTTGTGCGGATCAGCGAACGTTCCAGCTGCAGAACACCTATTACGATACGCCCGACCAACGGCTTCACCAGGCCCGGGTGGCGCTCCGAATCCGCGAAAAACAGGGGCGCTTTATTCAGACTCTGAAGACCCGGGGGCAAAGCCAGAACGGGCTGAGCCAGCGAGGGGAATGGGAGTGGCCCTTGGAGACGGATCAGTTGGATACAACATTACTTAATGGGGTCTGGCCTGACACGTTGGCGGATATTGATCAGTCGGCGTTGAAGCCAGTCTTTACAACAGACTTCCAGCGTACGGCCTTCACGCTGAACTGGGCGGGTGAACATCGGGCCTGTGTTGAGCTGGCGCTGGATCTGGGAGAAATCCGGGCTGGGCGACAGCGTGAAGTCATCTCTGAGGTAGAGATTGAATTGATTTCCGGCTCCGAAGCCGCACTGCAGGAAATTGCTGGCCAGTTACGTCTTTCTGTATCTCTGGAACCTTCTGATGTCAGCAAGGCGGAGCGCGGTTACATGCTTATCAATCACCAAGCAGACGTCTAGTATTTAGCCATTGTTGTGTATTTTTCGATGCGTAGCACTCTGGTAGTACCAGTCAAGGATTGACTGCTAGTATGAAAGGTAGGGCACAGTGGATTAGGTGCCGGTTGGTAATGTCAGGAAACAGGCGCAGGGATGATGCACAAATATCGTGATGGAAGACGGGTACTGCTAGGGGTATTACTGGTTTTTTCGACCTCAGTGCTGGCTGAGGAGGGTTCGAAAAAAAGTCATACGGCTTATACCGCAGGCTGGGAGTGTCAGGCGTTCAGTGGAGGAGACTGGTTATGTCGCACCGATACGAGGAGCGGCTTTACTGTGCCACTGGATACGATCGCGACAATGCGGTCTTCCATTCCTAATACTCTAAGTGCGTTACAACAGTCGGCCTTATCGACAAAGCCTCCCCTGTTTTCTGAACAACGCACAGGCTCCTCTCGTTCCGTACTCTCCTTATCATCTGACGCTCGTCGTTTGATTGCCATGCTACAGCGTGAAGAAGCGTTCACGATCTTATGGTATGCAGGTTCTAATCGCGCGGAAGCTGACAGAATGCGGGATGCTATTGGTCGCGTCGATGACGCGATCTTGTTGGTGACAGATAGCCGTGAAGGTAAGGAATATGTGATTGTTTCAGGTTTGTTTTCCGATCAGGCATCAGCTCGCCGTGACCTCAGTAAGTTGTCCCAGGAAGGCCGTCTGGCTTTTCTGCATCCATCCCCCCTGCAAGTCGGTGTTTTGAGCCGCCGCCCCCTTTCTTTACCTGACTGATCGGCCTGTCACGAATCACTGCCTGGATGTTAGTATGCAGACAACGCATTACGTGATGGCGACTGAATCATCGTGGGACAAAGAGCCATAACAGCACCCGCGAGCGCTACCCAATAATAAGCATTTGGAACTTCAATCATGGAAGCAGCAAACAAGATCCCTGCGCGAAAAGTGGTGAGCACGGACAAAGACGCGTCATTGAAGGCCACCATGAAAAAAGAGGTGGTATTGAGATCAGAGGATGAGTTACGAGACGGCCGGGAACTGGACCTGGCCACTATAGTGGCGCAACTCTGCACATCCGGATTACTGGATCAGGCTCAGAAACAGGATGTGCTGGATCGGCGTCGCAATGCAGAGCAGGCTCGATTGCACCCTGTGGAGTATCTTGCAGAGCTTGAGCTGGAGGATCAACGACATTCGGGCCAGACGCTGGATATGGATACCATGATGCGTTGGTTAGCTGTGCAGGCTGATCAGTCTTACTATCCGATTGACCCCTTGAAAATTGATCCTGCCGCGATCACGCCAGTGATGTCGGCAGCGTTTGCGCAGCGCCATCAGATTCTGGCTGTTGAGGTCAGTGATGACACGCTGGTGATTGCCAGTGCCCAGCCCTTCCATACCGCCTGGGAGGAAACGGTTCGCCATACCAACCGGAAAAAAATCCGACGGGTGGTCAGTAATCCCGCCGATATACGACGTTACTCTGCTGAGTTTTACAGCCTGGCTGACTCTGTTAGCCGGGCATCGAAAAATGGTCAGGGCAATGGCACCACGCCAGCTTCTTTTGAGCAATTGCTTGAACTGGGCAATATCCGCAACCCTGAAGCCAATGACCAGCATGTGATCAGGGTGGTGGACTGGCTGTTGCAATATGCGTTTGACCAGCGTGCCAGCGATATCCATATAGAACCACGCAAAGAACAGAGTAATATCCGGTTCAGGATCGATGGCATTTTGCATCAGGTTTATGACCTGCCTTCCGATATAGTGTCTGCGGTGACCAATCGTTTCAAGATTCTGGGTCGTATGGACGTGGCAGAAAAACGCAAGCCGCAGGATGGCCGGATCAAGACCAAGGGACGGGATGGCAGTGAAGTCGAATTGCGACTTTCTACCCTGCCAACGGTATTTGGCGAAAAGTTGGTCATGCGAATCTTTGATCCGGACGTGTTACTCAAGAGTTTCCGGTCGCTGGGTTTTTCCCGGGATGATGAAAAACGCTGGCATAAAATGGTGCGCCAGCCCAATGGCATTATCCTGGTGACAGGGCCTACCGGTTCGGGCAAGACAACAACGCTGTATTCAACGTTAAGAGAGTTGGCAACACCTGAAGTGAATGTCTGCACCATCGAAGACCCCATCGAAATGGTAGAACCCCGGTTTAACCAGATGCAGGTTCAGCATGGCATAGGGCTGAATTTTGCCAGTGGGGTGCGGGCATTATTACGGCAGGATCCGGATATCGTCATGGTGGGTGAGATCCGTGACCTGGAAACCGCAGAAATGGCGATCCAGGCGGCGCTGACCGGGCACCTGGTCTTGTCCACCTTACACACCAATGATGCACCGTCTGCGATTACCCGGTTGTTGGAGCTGGGCGTTCCTGGATACCTGATTCGCTCGACGGTTCTGGGGGTGATGGCGCAGCGTCTGGTCAGAACACTGTGCCAGGATTGTAAGCAGACAGCCTCAGTGGACAGGCAAGGGTGGCGGGAGTTGACGCACCCATTTAAGGCGCCTGTTCCTGATAGCTGTAGTGTACCGGTGGGCTGTCTGAAATGCCGTAATACGGGTTACCGTGGCCGTGCAGGTTTGTATGAAATCATGCTGTTAAGTAATGGACTCAGCGAAAAGGTGGATGCTGGCTGCGATATTGATGCCATACGGCGGCAGGCAATTGTTGAGGGGATGCGAACCCTGAGAATCAGTGGTGCGCACAAGGTTGCCGCTGGTTTGACCACCATTGAAGAAATCATGCGTGTAACACCTGCCGGTGGCCGTTTTAGTTGAGAAGACTTTTTTCTATTAAATGGTTTTTCATTTCTTTTAGTAATGCCCTTTTCTATCTGAAAAGGGGGTATCAGTCATTTCCACACCTGCCTGTACGCCATTAGTCGTAGAGACCTATGTATAAAGGTCAGATTGTCTGTAAGGCGGTAGTCTTATGTGATCAATGATCGCAGGGAGTAGGGTATGGCGCAGCCGGGTTCACTGAACGTTCATCAAAATGCAGGAAATGTAGGTGTTGATAGAAGGCCATCACAGGAGGCTAGGGAACTTGCCCTTTGGCACAGGGTACTGAGAGTTGTAGTGCCAGTATTATCCGTCACCAGTATGCTGGTGGGGGGGCTTGTATGTATTGCCATGCCAATCATTGGTGGTGTTGTTGCTGGTCTTGGTGTTGTAAGCCTTGGCTGCTATGTTGTTGGAAAATGTATTTATGATCGTCTGATACGTGCAGTTCCGCCTACGCAAACCCTCCATGGCGTACGACCCGCTGCCTCAGAAACGACTCTCCTGTTAGCTGACACTGAATCAGTACATTGTGAGGATACTGAGGAAGCAAGCGCTTTTTCCTTTGGCTCGGAGGGGGAATACACGCCTCTTAGATGGGGACAGCCTGAAGAGGATAGATCGGTTGATGATTACCAAAAATTGAATCCTGCCTACCTCCCTGTTTATCAAGGGGATGGCAACATTGTCATCGTAGAACCTGATAATCTGGCCAGAGAGTCACAACCTCACATCCCTTCTATTGATGCAGTACCTGGCTGTAGTCATTGGCAAGATGGTTTCCCTTTGGTGTTACAGGGGCCTGATGACTCTGGCGGTGATACCAATGAAAGCATGGGCGAGGTGTGGGAAGATATAGAGATATATGATTACGATTATGATTATGAACCTTTCACTAGCCTTGATAATTACAGACAAAGCTTGGTCAAACGGTCATATGATTCTCGACAGGATGAGGATGGGTATCTTAAACCTGTGACCTCGCGGCCAGATTTGGCAATGGATGAAGGTGAATACCTTGAGCCAGTCTCAAAAGGGCAGGGGGGAATAGCACCTGAGCGGTCTTTTGATAGCTTATCAACGCAGTATACAGATTATACATCAATCGATTTTGACCAATTAAGCCCTGAAGAATGTGTGAATAAAGCAGACTCCCTGCTGGGGATTGTTAATGCTTTAATCGAGGATATCCCAACCAAAATGGTGCCATTTGCAGATTATCAGAGAGCAGATGAATTGCTTGATGAGGTTACAGCTGAATTTGATCGCTTAAAAACAAGTTTTAGATCTACTGAAGATGACTTGGCTAAAAAGATGGTGGAAATAAAGAAGCATCTTAATGGGCTAAGATGCCATGTTCGTGATGCCAGGGGAAATGACTATCGTCACCATGAGAATTATGAAAAACTCATTAATCGGTTTTATGAGGTTGCAAAAATAACACTGAAAGATAATGAGGAAAATCTTAATAATCTTGAGGAAAAATATAAAGACTATAAAGAGCTTTCAGATATTGCAGGAAATGGATTTTTGCTTGATGCAACCGCTTATGTCATGCGATTTGAAGAGGTTGTGCAGAATCTTGTTAAAAATGCTGGCCTGAATGAAAAGTATGAAGAAGGATTAATTAGAAGACTATCAGATGATACTGTGGCCTTTACGGTTCAGCAGACCCTCCTGGATAAAAAGGGAGAGTGGAGAACCGTCGAACATGTTTACACACCTGCTCATCAGGTTCGTTTTCAATTGATGGATGAGGCAGAAGACGACCCAAAAGACGGCGTGGATCCCTTTGAAGAGAGCTATGAAAGAAAGGGATCACCGTCACTGTATCGAAATACCCAACATGCCGTTAGTATGTACCATTACAAAATGAAAATTGATGGTGACGTGGTAGAGCAATACACTCGCGTCGGTACACCCTATGCCTCTAAAGAGCTTACTGGTGAAAATGTTGAGCGTGTCACCCGAAAGCGACTGAGAGAGATTGTGGTCAACATACTTGTTAATGAAATGGCTGATGAATTGGATAAAGCTATCAAGGATGGCAGTTATGTTGTCAATCTCAAGGCGTGTTATTTAAATTTGATGAGTCCTGACAGAATCAGGGGAATGTTGGGGGCATTGCCTTTACCTAAAAAAGTAAAAGACGTGCTGGATGATGAAGCCAAGTGGGTTAAATACCTGGCTGATGAATACATAGGCCATCTCGATCAAATTCTGGATGGCGGAGAGATTACTGTTAAAACTGCAAAGGGTGAAATACATAGAGTCAAACTCAATCTGAATGCAGTTATGTTTATATTGCCTTGTAATCAGCTAGCGCTGAGTGGATTCTGGAGTTGTGTCGGTAAGACCTGGAAAATTGTCAAGCAAGTGAATCTTAGGGCATTGAATACGCTTAAGCAGAAAGGGGGGATTGTTGATGAGACGTACGAGGAAATCAAAAAGAAAGATCCTGGTAATGCTGATGCCTGGAAGAAAAAAATAGATAAAATGATTGATGAGCTATACAAGAAGATAGAAAAGGCAGGAAGTAAGGCCTCTATTGATGATATTGCACGGCTTCAAGAGGATATTGATGAGATTCTTGAAGAGCTGGGTATGCATAAATTTACCGGATGTAAGAGCAACAAGGATAGAACCAGTATCATGATGGCGAAAAAACAGGCATCTCATTTTGATCAGAGAATGTGTAAGAACTTCATGTTGCATGGCGGACATCTGCAGATACAAATTAATAATACAGGGGTGCCTGGAGGAAAGTATGACCGTTACATGCTGGAGGGGAATAAAGATATCTCTCATGCTGTCGCAAGGACGAAGAAAACACATCGAAAAAGTAAGAAACGGAAAGGGGTGCTCGCATTTAATGTTCGCAATCCGTTAAAAAAATACAATCCTAAAAAAATAACCTCTGGTAAGAAAGGGGGAGAACCTGAAAGTCATAATTCAATAGTTCCGCCAGTTCCGAAAAGACCCTCCGGCGGGCTTGTCCCGGGTGGTATGATTAGCGCTTTGCAGAACGATGGGGGCCTATCTAGTGATGATGGAGGTTCAGGCGTTGCTGAGCAGCCAGTATATGAAGATATTGATGAGTTAAGGTCTAAGCATGAAGCTGTGGTGAAACTCCCTGAAAAGAAAAAAGGAAGGTGGAGGCTGCGCCGGCGATAGTATGCTTTGAAAATAGAATGCAATGTTGAGGAGATATCCCTGTGGTATTTAGCTGAGACCAAGTTGCCTTTATTTGATGCTATTTATAAGGAGGTTATTAATAGCAAAAAGCTGGTTAACATCGATCCCAGTGAGAAGCAGAGGAAGCAGCTTTCCATGCTGCTGATATGATCTTTTTTCTGGCTCATTGCATGGCTACTCCTTTAAACCGTGCATTACCTGCCAATACTGGGATTATTGATTGACCACTATCTCACTGTAAGCCTGGTAAGTTGCCAATACCAGTAGTGGCATGACGACCAGCAGACCCAGCCCCAGTGGAAGCATACCAAGGATGAACAGCACGATGCTCAGAATAAGATAGAGAATCAGGGGTAAAATGTTTTTTATGCATCCCATGAAGCTCATTTTCAAGGCTTCAGGTATGGATAGATGGTTCACGGCAATAAGCATTGGTGCGAACAAGAAAGCAAAAGCGATCGCTATCATGGCGACGATCACTATACCGACGCCCAGCATATAGTTGTCACCGGCAATGGCAAATGCACCAAATGTGATACCTGTAGCAATAACTCCATAGAGGATATTCAGAATCCCGACAGGTAGCAGGTTAGGTTTGAGGTCGTCCATGACATCGGAAAAAGAGAGTGTCTCATTATGTGAAACACGATGAGCGCCCAAAGCCATGAAGGCGTATGTGATGCCTGAGAAAATGGAAGACAGGATAAAGCCTACTAAGGGGAAGAAATTAAGCATGAACGAGATAATACCAAACAGAAATGTGAATCCTACCCAGAACAAGGGGGCACTCTTGAACAAACCAAAGCCATTGGAGATCCAGGAAAACGGAGCCGTCACTGAACAGCTATCGAGCGCCAGGGGTCCTGACGCGTCCTCATCCCCGTCATCCTCATAAAAGACAACGGATGACTCGTCACCACCGTCCGTGTTGGAGGCGGAGCTGGCTCCACCTGCAGCCGCACCGGCGACGCGTTGCAAAGGTTGCCCCTCTTCATCAATGATCATCGCCTCCATCCCAATATCATGGAGTTTCTGACGATATTGCTCAGCTTCCGGAAGACTGAGACCTTTTCGAATAAGCACAGGAGCGGTCGCTGAAAAAATATTTTTCAGGACTTTTTTGTCTGACAGGTTGAATAGCGCACTGAAGTCCTTCTGGACCGTTTTTGCCTTGAAACCGGAGCGAAGTTTACCGGTGACGCAAACAGAGAACTCCATGTGCCTACCCCACATACTGCTTTATGGACTGCGATGGCAACAGATAAACGATTAGGGTTTGTTATGGTTATCTGTCGTTCCATTTCCTGTTGGTTCCCTATTAATTTTAGAAATTATCGTTTAGGGAAACGCTGCGAATCATGACATTTTTAAAGTAAAAATGACAGTCGTTATGTCAGTGTGTTTTATGGATATTGTAAAGCCCTGTCGGGTGCGAAGGCAGGCAAAAAGTGCCAGATTTTTGGCATCGATCACATTCTTCGGATGTGAAAAAGTGGGGGAGTCCTCCCCAGCTTTTTCAGTGCCGTTGCGGACACAATCAGTGCAATACCTGATTCAGGAACTGCCGTGTACGAGGATCTTTCGGGTTATCCAGCACCCGTGATGGGGGGCCGGATTCTATGATTCGGCCTTCATCAATGAATATCACCCTGTCTGCCACTTCACGGGCAAACGGTATTTCGTGGGTGACAATGATCATGCTCTGATTCTCAGCTGCAAGACGCTTCATCAGGTGTAGAATTTCTCCAACCCGCTCGGGATCCAGCGCAGAGGTGGGTTCATCAAACAGCAGTAGTTCAGGTTCAAGCGCCATGGCCCGGCCAATTCCGATGCGCTGCTGTTGGCCACCGGAGAGTGACGATGGCCAGGCATTCTGGAAATCTTCCATGCCGACCTGTTTCAGGATGGCCAGTCCTTTTTCCTGAGCAACTTCCTTTGAAAGCCCTTTAACCACTACCAGGGCTTCGGTGATGTTTTCCAGCGCTGTTTTGTTGCGAAACAGCGCGTAGTTTTGAAACACAAACGCTGTCTTACGACGCAGTGCCAGAGTTGCGGGTTTTGTGGGTTTGGTGGCATTGAATACGGCATTATCCAGTGTGATAACGCCTGCATCGGGTGTTTCCAGCAGGTTCAGGCAGCGCAGGAATGTTGATTTGCCACTGCCTGAAGGTCCCAGGATGACGACAATTTCACCCTGTTCCACCTGCAGGTCGATGCCTGCCAGAATCGCTTTGTCTGCAAAGGATTTTTGCAGGTGACTGACTTCCAGTAATGCCATCAGTACGCCTCATTCATCCGTTGTTCAGCCATTTTCTGGACTGCGGTAAACAGCAGCACCAGCAGCCAGTACACCAGGGCGAGCATCAGGTAGCTTTCAAAGAAGCGGAAGCTGGAGGCTGCTTCCATCTGGGCTTTTGCCATGATTTCTGCCACGCCCAAGGTGAAGGCGAGTGAGGTGCTTTTCAGCAGGTCTATGAACGTGTTCATCAATCCTGGAATGGCAATGCGGGCTGCCTGAGGCAGTACAATACGACGCATGCCCTGCAATGGCGTCATGCCGGTACTGAGTGCGGCTTCCAGCTGACTTTTATCAACGCTGAGAATCGCGGCCCGGATAATTTCTGCCATATAAGCGGAAAAGTGCAGGCTCAATCCGATCACTGCGGCCTGGAAGGCTGTCATGCCTTTCAGGGCAGGGAGCAGCTGGGGCAGACCGTAGTACAGAAGAAATAGCTGAACAAGCAGGGGCGTGCCCCGGAAGAAAGAAATAAACAGTTCGCAGAGCGCAGTCAGCCCCTTGGGGCGAAACGTCAGCACCAGTGCCAGCATCACGGCAATCGTGAGCGCTACGATCAGTGAGCTGGACGCCATCCACAGGGTGACATCCAGGTATTTCAGAATGATCGGGACAAGTCCCAGGGCGTAATCAAAATCAAAACTGCTCATGATACTGGCGCTGGTTTCCTCGGGTTATGACCGGTTGGTGATATCGCTGCCGAACCACTTGACGGAAATGTCGGCCAGGGTGCCGTCGGCGCGCATGCCGGCAATGGTTTCGTCCACCTTGCTACGCAGGGCCTCAGCTTCAGGGGTTTTCAGAAAAGGCATAGCATTTTCGATAGTTTCGAACGGGGTGCCAGCAGGTTTCAGCGGCAGGCCGGATTTCTTGATCAGTTCAGCAGCGGATAAACGATCCATGACGAAGGCATCAATTCTACCCAGTGCAACTTCCTGTTCAATACCCGTGTCGTAAGTGATGATATCGATAGCGGTTTCGTCACCGAACAGGTTCACGGCCTGTTTACGGATAATGGTTTCGTAGTTGGAACCCAGATTAACGGCAACTTTCTTGCCCTTGAGATCTTCAAGGCCGGCAATGGTGTTGTCATCGCTGTTGATGGTCAGCTGCGCGCCATCAATGACGTAGGGTTGCGTGAAACCATACTTTTCCAGTCGTGCATCGGTGATGGTGATCTGGTTGGAAATCGTATCAACTTTGCCGGTTTCAAGCATGCCGAACAGACCGGAGAAAGGTGCCGTAATGAATTCTACCGGCTTATCTATACGCTTGCCGATTGCATTCCAGACATCCACTTCGAAGCCCTGCAGTTGATCCTGGGAAACAAAGGTGAACGGGTAATAGCCACCGGACATCCCCACCCGGATAGGCGCACTGGCGTTGTCACTGGTCTCAGATGTCGCTGCCGCGGAGCTGTTAGTCTCCTGTGGATTGCAGCCTGCCAGCGCCAGAGAGAAAAGGGCTGCAAAACCGGCTGCCAAGAAGCGGTTACGCTTGTTCACTGTTTGTCACTCCAGTCTGTAATGTGAGGTCGTCGTTTGGTGACGTTGTTGTGAGGTGCGACTCTAAAACAGGGTGCCGCTAAAAGGGCAGTCGTTGACCGGGGTCGTTACTGCAGAAATCCGTTGTTTGTTGCTTTTATTGAAAGGTAATGCCATTTACCCATGATTCCGACCTTACCGGAAACAATTGATAATTAAAAATATTAATAAATTAAATAATAATTACTTTTTGTTATATTAAAAAAGAAGCCTGAGCGCGTTAAGCGCCCAGGTAAGCTCTCTGAACATCGTCGTTAATGAGCAGGTTATGGCCTGAGTCCTCCATTACGATCCGGCCATTTTCCAGTACATAACCCCGGTCTGCCAGTCGCAGTGCCTGGTTGGCATTCTGCTCCACCAGGAAGATAGTCATACCTTCATCACGTAATTTTTCAATGATCTCGAAAATCTGCTGGATAACAATCGGGGCAAGCCCCAGTGACGGTTCATCCAGGAATAGAAGACGGGGTTTACTCATCAGGGCACGGCCAATAGCCAGCATCTGCTGTTCACCACCGGACATGGTGCCGCCCCGCTGATGGTAGCGTTCTTTCAAGCGTGGAAAGAGTTCCAGTACATGTTCAAGTATGGCATCAAAGTCATCCTTCCCGGTAAAGAAACCACCCATATGCAGGTTTTCTTCAACGGTTAGCCGGGAAAATATACGGCGTCCCTCTGGCACTACGGCAATGTCACTGCGCATGATTTCAGCCGTGGTCTTCGCCGTAATCTCCTCGTCTTCAAAGAAGATACGCCCTTCGCTGGCTTTGGGATCACCGCAGATGGTCATCAGTAATGTGGTTTTACCGGCGCCATTGGCGCCGATCAGGGTGACGATTTCTCTACGGTTGACCTGAATCGATACATCATCCAGCGCCTGGATTTTGCCATAGCAGGTAGTGACATTCTCAACACGTAGCATCAGGCTTCTCCCAGGTAGGCTTTAATGACATCAGGATGGTTGCGCACTTCGTCCGGTGTGCCACTGGCCAGTGGGGCGCCTTGATTGATGACGTATATCCGGTCGGAAATACCCATCACAAGTTTCATGTCGTGTTCGATCAGCATCACGGAGACGTTGTGCTGATCCCGCAGCTCCATGATCAGATGATCAAGTTCCTCCGTTTCCCTGGGGTTCAGGCCGGCTGCCGGTTCATCCAGCATCAGCAGGCTGGGGTTGGTTACCATGCAGCGGGCGATTTCCAGACGGCGTTGCTGACCATATGCGAGATTCCCGGCATCGCGGTTGGCCAGGTCCAGCAGGTTGACCCGCTCAAGCCACCAGGCGGCTTTGTCCATCGCCTCTTGTTCTGCACGACGATAGTCTGGTGTTTTGAATAAGCCTGCCAGCAGACTGGTATTCAGATGCCGGTGTTGGGCAACCATCAGGTTTTCAATGGCTGTCATGTTGCGGAACAGGCGGACATGCTGAAATGTTCGCACGATGCCTTTGCGGGAAATCTTGAATCCCGGCAGTTGGTGAATGGCTTCACCATTAAAGTGAATGGTGCCGGCTGTTGGCTTGTAAAAGCCGGTCAGGCAGTTGAAAACCGTCGTTTTTCCTGCACCGTTTGGGCCGATGATGGAAACAATTTCCCCTTGATTGACGGACAGGGACACGCGGTCAACAGCCCGCAGACCACCAAATTGCATGGTCAGGTCTGAGGCTTTCAGCAAAGTGTGTTGTGCCATGACTCATACTCCTCAGACTGCGTCGGCGTGACCGGTTGTTTCCGGTGCGCTATCCGCTGATGATGTTTTACTGCGCTTCAGTGCGGTATGAGGTCGGCTCATTGGCAGCAGTCCCTGGGGGCGCCAGGCCATCATCAAAATCATCAGAAGACCAAACATCAGCATGCGGTACTCATTAAATTCACGGGCCAGTTCCGGCAGGATGGTCATCACAATGGCGGCCAGAATAATGCCGACCTGTGAGCCCATACCGCCCAGTACCACGATCGCAAGGATTATGGCGGACTCAATGAAAGTAAACGACTCTGGGCTTATGAATCCCTGGCGGGCCGCAAAAAATGTGCCGGCAAACCCTGCAAAGGCAGCACCAATGGTAAAGGCCGAGAGCTTTACGGCGGTTTTGTTCAGGCCAAGGGACTGACAGGCAATGTCATCTTCACGCAATGCTTCCCAGGCACGTCCTATAGGCATGCGCAGAAGCCGGTTGATCACCCAAACAGTGATCAAGACCAGCAGTAATGCCAACAAGTAAAGGAAGATAACCTTGTAACCGCTGCTGTAGTCGATACCAAAGAATTCATGGAAGGGAACGTTTCCTTCCTCCTTGGCGCGCCGACTGAACTCGAGACCGAACAGGGTGGGCTTCGGTATCTGGCTGATACCGTTCGGACCGCCGGTGATTGTCGTCCAGTTGTTCAGCAGTATCCGGATGATTTCACCAAAGCCCAGTGTCACGATGGCGAGGTAATCCCCCCGTAATCGCAGTACCGGGAAACCGAGTATAAACCCGAACAGTGCAGCCATGGCGCCGCCGATCAGCAGGCAGCTCCAGAAGTCCAGGCCAAAGTATTGATTCAGCAGGGCATAGCTATAGGCACCAACCGCGTAAAAGCCGACGTACCCAAGATCAAGCAGACCCGCAAGACCGACGACAATGTTCAACCCCAGTCCCAGCATGACGTAAATCAGTGTCAGGGTCGCCAGATCCACACTGCCTCTGGAGGCAAAGAAGGGCCAGATAATCAGTCCGGCCACCAGAAAACAGAACAATGTGCGTTTTACGTTGGTATGACCAGTGAGGTCGGGCTTCAAACGGCTGACGTCTGGCAGTTGTGAGCGAGCCCCCTGCCAAAGTCCGGCAATGGGAGCACGAAACAGTTGGAACAGGAATACGAAGACGGCGCCGGCAAGAATTGTATTGATCACTGTATCGGGAGCACCGATGACTCTGAGTACAGTGCCCTCCTGCTCTAACCGAAGACCTACCATGAAGCTGGTCAGCAGTAACAGAACGCCGGAGGCGATCAAGGCATTGAAAAAACTGGTTCGGTTCATACCTTTTCTACCTCCGGCTTGCCGAGAATCCCGGTGGGACGGAATAACAGGATTAATATCAGCAGGCTGAATGCGACAACATCCTTGTATTCAGACGAAAAGTATCCTGCGGTATACGCTTCGGTAAGGCCCAGGATCAGGCCGCCCAGCATGGCACCAGGGATACTGCCGATACCTCCCAGTACCGCAGCTGTGAAGGCTTTGAGCCCGGCAAGGAAGCCGATATAAGGATTAATGACGCCGTAGTAGAGACCAAGGAGAACACCGGCAACAGCGGCAAGGGCGGCTCCGATAGTGAACGTCAGTGCGATAATGGTGTTGGTGTTGATGCCCAGCAGGTTTGCCATGCCCAGGTCTTCGGCACAGGCGCGGCAGGCGCGGCCGAGTCGGGAGCGTGAGATGAAAAAGGTCAGGGCCGCCATGGAGAACAGGGTGACCAGGAATATCACCAGCTGCATCCAGGACAGGGTGGCGTGAAAGCCGTCTTCCGGGCCGATGATCCAGCCGCCTGTGATCAGGCTGGGCATGGCAATGTCCCTTGATCCCTGCGCCAGCCGGACGTAGTTCTGCAGAAAAATGGACATGCCGATGGCGGAAATTAAAGGAATCAGACGATTGGTGCCGCGTAGTGGCCGGTAAGCGACACGTTCAATGGAAAAGCCATAAATACTGGTGATGACAATACTGATGAAAAAGGCGGCGACCAGCAACAACGTGACGCTGTCGATACCCAACATGGTAAGAATGGCCAGAACGATAAACGCCACGTAACTACCAATCATATAGACTTCGCCGTGGGCAAAATTGATCATTCCGATAATGCCGTAAACCATCGTGTAGCCGATGGCGATGAGTGCGTAGGCGCTGCCGAGCGTCAGGCCGTTCAGCGTCTGTTGCAGGAAATAGTAGGCTGCTTCAGGCATAAGTACTGCTTATTCTTGTGGATAGCGGGTTGAAGCATCCGGAACGCCTTTTGTGCATGCCGGATGCTGCGCCTGGGGGGCTTCAACGCCAGGGAAGAAGCCCGCTCAAGGTGTTTGAGAGTCCGTTATTCTGTGACTGCAGTCTTGGTGCCGTCGGCATGCCAGCTGTAGACGACAAAGTTGAAGTCTTGCAGGTCGCCTTTGTCATCGAAGCTGAGGGTGCCGGTAGGTGTGTTGAAGCTGTTGGCCCGCAGGGCTTCAGCAACGGCTTCCGGTGATTCGCTGCCAGCCAGTTTCATGCCGTCAACCATGACCTGCACCGCCGCATAGGCAGGGAATACGAAGGGACCGCTGGGGTCTTCATTCTTGGCGCTGATAAAGTCGACCAGGGCCTTGTTCTTGGGATCCTGGTCAAAGCTCTTCGGCAGAGTCACGAGCAGACCTTCAGAAGCTTCACCGGCAATGCCGGAGATGTCCTTGTTACCGACACCTTCGGGACCCATGAATTGTGCCTGGAGACCTTTTTCAGCACTCTGACGCAGTATCAGTCCCAGCTCCGGGTGGTAACCGCCGTAGTAGACGAAATCAACATCTTCTTTTTTGAGCTTGGCGACCAGGGCTGAGAAGTCCTTGTCACCGGGCGTGACACCTTCGAACATGACAACGTTGATACCGGCGGCTTTCAGGTTATCGCGAACAGAGGTTGCCAAGCCTTCACCGTACTGCTGCTTGTCATGGATCACCGCAACGCGCTCAGGCTTGATGCTATTGGTGATGTATCGGGCAGCAGTCGGACCCTGCATGCTGTCCAGTCCGATGGTACGGAAGATCATCTGGTAACCGCGTGTGGTAATGTCCGGGCTGGTGGATGCCGCGGTAATCATCAGGATGCCTTCATCTTCATAGATATCAGACGCTGGCTGTGTAGAAGACGAGCAGAGATGTCCTACGACAAAACGGATGTCATCGTTCACAATCTTGTTTGCGACTGCAACAGCCTGTTTCGGATCACAGGCATCATCATAAACGACACCTTCGAGCATCTTGCCGTTAATGCCACCGGCCAGGTTAATCTGTTCAATCGCTGCCTTGGCGCCGGTGAACTGCATGTCACCATATTGTGCTACAGGGCCTGTAACAGGGCCGGCCAGACCAATTTTCAGAGTTTCTGTGGCCTGTGCTGCAGAACAGGTCAGGGCGATCGCCGCCGTCAGGCCGGCGAGTTTTCGGGTTATGCTCTGTTTCATTGTTATGCCCGTTATTGTTGTACTTTATCGTTTGTGTTGTTGTGGTGTGCACGATCCCGGTGCGTCGGTGTTCTGTATACAGGAAAATTGGCTGAAATGACAGTATTTGTACGTAATTTGGGTCGGTTGTCTGAGCCGTTTCATGCCGCGTGTAGCGTTGTGCTTTCTGTTGTTTAGTGTTGATTTTTATACGCGAAAAAGTTTGATGCTGGTAACGAGGGTCATGCGGCATGAAGGGTTAAACGATACGTTCCACAAACAGGGACTGAAAAAATTAAAGGTCTGGCCCGGACTCTATAAAGGCTTTTTTCTTGGGAGCCTTTCAATCGATGTATCTATACTTATTGTCCAATAATTTTCCATGTATTCACTTAAACTAAAGTAATAATACGAAAGGTGGATCGGAGGTATATCTATGCCGTATTGGTCTAAACTCCCATGCAATTATCATAGTCTTACCCCGCTTTGTGATGGTCCAACGTTCGCGCTAAAAAGTGGTGATATTGGGTTTTATGTCGAACTTTCTGATGATGGCAGCTTTAAATTTGAACACACCGTAATCATTGGGCGCAGTAACAACTGGTTAGTTCACTCCAACAAAGTAAGGGGCGTGTACACAAGTAACCTGAATAAATTCAGGAAAGCCGTGTTTTTTCGTTTCAATGGTATGTCTGGGGTTGCCGAGGGGGCTTCGGCGCTAGCGCATCATTGGTCTCGTGGACATTATCATTCGGGTGATAGTGCTTTCGAAGAAACGACACATCAGGTAGTGGGATTTTCAAGTGCCCACTGGAAAGGGTTTCGTGCAGCCAATGCTGCCTTGGGCATGTCTGCTTTTGGGCCTGGAGCCAGAGCCCGTTTAGCGAAGTATCGAAAGCGAGAGAATATTGCGCCTAAGAATACGATCTGTTCGGAAATGGTCATTCTTGCTTACCAACTCATCGTAGGCATTGAGGAGGAGTGTTACGGTTTTATCAATCTTGATGCGAAGCATACTCTTCCTGCAACGCTCGCGTTATATCTTAATAACAACCCTTATTGGAGCCTGATTGGCCGTGGTGGCAGGTAGGCATTATTCCATCCTATCTCTTGTCTATGAGCTGGATTCTACTTGTTACCATGCTATACGGTTTGGCAACAATATTAAGCTAGGTTCACGCCTCAGTATTAACAGGTTTAGCCTGCCTGAGACGGGAACCCTTGGGATATCGTTGGATATTTTATTCAGTTGTAAGAGTTTTTACGCCGCCAACCGTTCCCAGTAACAAAGCGTTGGCTGGACGCATGGCAAACAGGCCATTGGTCACCACGCCTGTAATCTGGTTGATGGCTTGCTCCATCTCGACTGGATTAAGAATGTTCATATTCCAGACATCCAGAATGATATTGCCGTTATCCGTGACAACCCCTTCCCGGTAAACCGGGTCGCCACCCAGTTTCACCAGTTCCCGGCCGACGTGGCTGCGGGCCATGGGGATGACTTCCACAGGTAGGGGGAAGGCGCCCAGCACATCAACCAGCTTGCTTTCATCAGCGATGCAGATGAATTCTTTCGCAACCGCCGCCACAATCTTTTCCCGGGTCAGCGCTGCGCCGCCACCCTTGATCAGGTGCAGGTGCTCATTGGCTTCGTCAGCGCCGTCGATATAAAACCGGAGTTCGCTGACCGTGTTCAGGTCATAAACGGGGATTCCATGAGACTTTAGACGCTCGGCAGAGGCTTCTGAACTGGCAACGGCACCATCAAAGCGGTATTTCACCTCGGCCAGCGCATCAATAAAACAGTTGGCCGTGGAGCCTGTGCCAATGCCGAGAATCATGTCGCTCTCAAGGTGGGGCAGAATATGGTCCAGCGCCGCGCGGGCGACGGCCTGCTTGAGTTCGTCCTGGTTCATGACAGTTCCTGTGGTCGGGAGAATTTGAGCGGATTATAGGGGATACGCTGCGGTCTGTCCCGACCTGTCAATCAGGAGGGTGGTTGGCGATAGCTGTCTTTATAAGCCTGGTTGAGACGCTCTGTCAGGTGCTCGCCTGCTGTCGTCGGCGGGTATAGCGGAGATTCATCAGGAAAAAGGTCGCGTGAATCAATGACTGTGTCTTGGGCTGGGCCGCAGAAATAGACCATGGAATAACGTTCAGGCCAGATGTCTGCAGCAGGATTTGCCACAACCCGATGTGGGGTTGCGATTAAGCGGTGATTACTCCAGCGTGCCAGCAGGTCATCCACATGCACCAGCAGGGTCTCTGGTTGGGTTGGAACCGGCAGCCATTGACCGGAAGGGGAGCGAACCTGAAAGCCCGGTGTATTATCCATGGGTATTAGCAGGGACAGGGTGTCATAATCCGTGTGCTCGGATAAACGTATATTGCCACTGCGTTCTGAAGGTTTCAGTGGAGGGTAATGATTCAGTCTGAGCGTACTGTTATTCCTTTCGGGTAAGTGGAGGTTGACGAGAAATCCGGGAGTAATTGCGAGTGCCTGCTCGAACAGGGAGAGAATGGTCAGGCTGGCTTCCTCGGCCAGTTGGCGAAAATAAGTCATCTCCGATTTGATTCCTGACTGTATAAGCGCTGGTGGCCAGTTTTGTGTGTCGTGGCCGGTTATGGCAAATGATTCCTTGAAATCAGCGCCGGCAGCATCATCACCGTCGAAATAACGCTCTGCACCCATTCGCTCATAACCACGTTCAGAACCTTTTGGCCCAAACCGAAACGTGTTTTTCTCATGTTCAGAGAAATCATTAAAAAATGTACGTGCCAGAGTGAGCAGTTGCTTTTGGTTGTCATGAGTAGCAATAGAGAGCCCCGAAAAATAGGCAATGCCATTGGTTGTGTATGCATCGATCAGTTTTTGGGCAGCATCCGAAGTGTTTACGTCTATTTTGGTGATGGTATTCATCGCACTTATTGAAGGAGTGGAAACGGTGTAACCAAAATAGATGTTAACCTTGTTTTGTCATCCGTTTCTCTATGTCATGAGCTTCACAGTATTATTCTCAATCAATTTCTCTAGGACTTTGATCTTGCTGTAAACATCCCTTTTTTAGTGGCACCCTAAATTAGAGTTTTCCGACAGCTCGGATTTAGCCAGGTATTCCCATGGCGTCAA
>NZ_BAABFL010000445.1:0-28748 GCF_039540975.1 Kistimonas scapharcae | reverse complement strand
GTATTTTGCCTGAAGAGCACAGGGGACGCTCTCTTCATTCAATTTAGCCTTACTTCTTCAGATCGTTAAGCGGGAGTTAAGGCGGGAAAGTGCTAACAGGTAAACGCCTGCCATAATGGTATGCTGTCCGGTTCGTTATAGGTGACCAAGAGACATACCATGCCACATGTTAGAATCAGAGGCGTCCAGAAGAACCAGGTTATGATGATCAGCACGGAACTGGTCGATTCCCTGTCAGAACTGGTTGGCTGTCCCCGGGATCACTTCACCCTTGAGCATATCCCGTCCACATTCATCTTTGAGGGACAGGAAGATGCCGGTTATCCCTTTGTTGAAATGCACTGGTTTAACCGAGGACCAGAGGTACAGGACAAAGTCGCCGCCAGCCTGACTCAGATGATTCGCCAAGTGACCAGTGAAACCACCGATATCGCCATTATATTTCACCAGCTGATTGAGCAGGACTACTATGAGAATGGCGAGCACTTCTGAAACAGAAGTGCGTTTCAGTCAATACCCGCCTATAAGCGATGTCGTATCAAATGGATAAATTGCCCGTAATATCCAGTGTTTCCAGTGCCTTCTCCCAGGCGCTGGTATCACCAATATTGGCAGCCACCCATTCGGGGTTGTAGTAGGTATCCAGGTAGCGCTCTCCGGCATCACAGAGCAGGGTAACAATGGAACCCTGCTCCCCCCGTTCCTGCATGCCACTGGCAATTTTGAGTGCGCCAAACAGATTGGTACCGGTGCTCGCACCAGCCTTACGGCCAATGTTCTTTTCCAGCCAGTAGATCGTTGCAATAGCGGCGGCATCCGGAATCGTCATCATAGTATCCACCACTTCCGGAACAAATGACGGCTCCACTCTTGGACGACCAATGCCTTCTATACGGGATGACTTATCCAGTGTCAGCGAACAATCACCCGTCTTGAAATAGCCATGAAATACCGAGTGATCCGGATCTACGACACACAGTCGTGTATCCAGCTGGCGATAACGGATAAAGCGTCCGATCGTTGCTGAAGTACCACCAGTGCCTGCACTCATCACAACCCAGGAAGGTTCAGGGCAAGGCTCTTTTTCCATCTGGCTGAAAATGGAATTGGCAATATTGTTGTTCCCACGCCAGTCTGTGGCACGCTCAGCATAGGTGAACTGATCCATGTAATAACCGTTCAGTTCCGATGCCAGTTGTTCTGATTCTCGGTAAATGTCTGCAGGCTTATCTACCAGATAACACTGACCACCATAAAACTCGATCTGCTCGATTTTCTTTTTGGCAGTCGACTTCGGAATCACAGCAATAAAGGGCAGGCCTGTCAGCCGGGCGAAGTAGGCTTCGGAAATCGCCGTACTGCCGGATGACGCTTCAATGATGGGCATCCCCTTGCGGATTTTTCCGTTACATAATCCGTAAAGAAACAGTGAACGCGCCAGGCGATGCTTCAAGCTACCGGTGGGATGGGTACTCTCATCCTTCAGGTAAATATCAATGCCGGTCAGGCTCGGGATATTGAGTTTAATCAGATGTGTGTCAGCCGAACGCTGAAAGTCCGCCTCAATGGCACGGATTGACTGGTTGACCCATTCACGATTACTGACCATAAATTATCACTCTCCACACAGGCGACAACAGTAGTTTCTATTACTCATACTATCGTCAGGACGGGGGGAAAATATTGCAAAGTCGGCTGGTGATTTCAGTCAGTATGGAAAATAATTCTATACTATTCATCTTTAGTAGTATTATTTTTCATGGATAAAACCGACCGGAAAATACTTACACTCCTGCAGGAGGATGCCACCCTGCCACTGACGGAAATCGCTGAGCAGGTCAACCTCTCTCCCACCCCATGCTGGAAGCGTATCAAACGCTTGGAAAACAATGGCATTCTGACCCGCCGTGTTGCCTTGCTGGACCCTGCCAGAGTCAACCTCGGCGTTTCCGTTTTCGTACACATCAAAACCAGCGGCCATAACAGCAGCTGGCTGAGTGACTTTGCCCAAACCGTTGCCTCGTTCCCGGAAGTGGCCGAACTCTATCGTATGAGTGGGGAGTGGGATTACCTGTTGCGTGTGGTCGTCAGCGATATTCAGGCGTTCGATGTGTTCTACAAGAAGCTGATCGATTCCGTCGATGGTTTGAGCAATGTTACTTCCAGCTTTGCCATGGAACAGATCAAATACACCACGGCACTGCCACTGTGAGATACAGAATCAGGTGTCCGTTGCAGTAAAGCGGATGGATTCAGAGAGAGGACCTAGCAGGTAGCCAAGCAGCGTTCTTTTACCCGCAAGGATATTCAGCTCTACCGTCATGCCAGGAATCAGCTGACTGTTTTCATCGAAACCGGAGGTGTCGGTCTCAATCATGGCCTTATAGTAGTGCTGCGACGTCACTTCATGTTTATAGGTGTCTGCACTCACTTCCAGCACCTTCCCTTTCAGGGAGCCATAGGTGGTGTAATCATAAGCAGAGACCCGCACATTCACGGCCTGCCCCGGCCAGACTTTGGCCCGGTCGTGCGGTGCCACCATGGCTTCAACCATAAGCGGCACACCATCTGGCACGATTTCTGCCATCACGGCGCCCGGAGGCACCACTTCACCAATCGTATTGACGTGAAGGGTATGCAGGGTGCCGGTAACCGGGGCGGTGACTTTTTCACGGACTTCCCGCTCCCGGGATGATCGAATCTGCTCCTGAATCTGGGCAATTTCCAACCGGGTCTTGTTGTAATCGTGCTGGGCTTCTTCGCGGAAGTCTGTGATCAACTTGCTTTTCTTCAGACGCAGCTCTGACAACTTCGCTTCAATCACCGGAATCTGTTTCATTGACTGGTTGATACGGGTTTCGATCTTGAGCAGCGCCATCTTCTTTTCCAGCTGGTTCTGCACGGAACCGGCGCCCTGCCGCAGCAAGGTCGACAGAATATCCAGCTGTTTCTGCGCCACGGCCCGCTCATTGTTCATATCCTTGATGACCTGATTCAGCTCGGACAACTGTGCCTCTTCCTTGGTGATCTGCTGGCGGACAATAGAGATCTGTTCACTCAGCTTCTTTTTTCGTTTCTTATGCAGTTCCAGCTCATTGAAATAATATTCATCCTTCTCCGCGACCTGCTCAATAGAGGGTGACAAGGCCTCGCCTTTCATTTCCGCATACAGCCGCTGTGCCTTGGCAACCAGCCCGTTCAGCTGTTGTTTCCGAATACTGATATTTTCAGTCAGCGTGGGATTCATCACCGCAAACAGCAGCATATCCTTGGCGACCCGCTGGCCTTCCGTGACATGCAGGCCGGTCAGGATACCGCCTTCCAGATGCTCGACCACGCTGTTATTACTGAAGGTCGTGACCCGCCCGTCACTTTTGACGACCACATCAATCTCAACAATCGCCGCCCAGATCAGGAAAAAAAGAATAATGCCGGTAATGCAGAGCACGATGGAATAGCGGGACAGGAAGCGGTGATTCATCCGGCTTATCAACGGTTTCATGGCCATTCTTCCAGCACCTTGATGACAACTTCATTGCGTTGATCCTCAGGTCCGGAATCATCCAGCCGAACCTTGATATTCTCGGAGGGCAAGCCTTTATCCACCAGGATCTTTCGGATCTGGGTGATCCGGTTGAATGCCACCTCATAGGCCACCGTTTTCGCCACACCTTTATGGGTCAGGAGACTGATGATGAAGACAGGTTTTTCCTTGATTTCATCGTATTTTTCATCAATCCATGACTCAAAGTCCTTCTTGGCGTCTTCGGTCAGACGGGAACTGAAATCGTTATACTTGATGCGAATCAGCTTCTCTTTGACTTCTGCTTCAACCTGACTTTCCAGAATAACGTCTGTGGCTTCTGAAACGATTTCCCGTTCGATGTCGGCATCCACTGTGGCCTGCTGCCTCGATTCCAGAGCCTTCATCTTACCCGCCGCCTTTTTCTCGGTTTCCAGTACGGCTTTCGCGATATCGTAACCGGCCTGAACACTGAGCGCGGTTACAACCAGGATAAGTACAACGACAAGGAAGACGAAGACCAGCAATGTGGTCGACAGGGCATCTACGAATCCAGGCCAAGGGTTACTTTCAGGTTGTTTCGCCATTGTGCTCCACCGGCGGATCAGCAGGATGAAAACCGGCTACGACCCGGGAAACCGGCACGAGCTGTCAGCCACAACGTATTACATTGACAGGTCTAAGTATCTATCGCCAATCCCATAGGCTTCTTGAAATTTCTGTTCGCCTATATGTGCATCAACCTTTCTACAGTTCTGCGCCTACAAGCCGATGCAGCTTGAAAGCCTTCCCCATAAATAATTCAGACTCAGGCGGAACTAAATGGTATGAAGCTCAAATGTCTACTTGGGGGCTGTTCATTGTTGTTTCTGACCCCGGGCAATGCCTTGACGCTGACAGAAGCGGTCATCAAGGCGCTGGAATTTAATCCTACGGTGAAATCCCTTGAAGCTTCGGTCGATATGGGAGAGGCCCGGCTTGACCAGAGTTATGCTGACTATCAACCCAAGCTGTCCTACCAACTGGAACGTGGTCTGACCCGCAGTACCGATAAAGACTGGCGGGACAAGATCAAGTCATCCGTTATCCTCAGTCAGGTTGTCTACGATTTTGGCCGAATTTCCAACCAGGTGGATGCAAGGAAACACAAACTCAATGCCTCCCGCCAGACACTGAATGATGGCCGCGAGAAACTCGCCCTGCTAACCACCAAGACGTTCCTGGAAATCCTGAAACTGGAACAGGTCATCGGGCACGTGAGAGAAAACATCGCATTCTATAAACGCTTCCTGGGCATTCTTGAAACCCGGGAGGCCGCAGGTGCCTCAGGCAAATCCGACGTCCAGCGCCTGACCAGTCTGGGACAAACAGCCGAACTAGAACTGATCCAGTACAAGACAGACCTGACCTTCGCCCGCAAAACCTTCAAGAGCCTGACCGGGATTGAACCCGAAAACCTGATCATGCCCATGCTGGATGATCTGGTGATTGAACACACGCTGGATGAACTGGTGGAATTCGCCGTCACCCGGAGTTATCAGGTTCAGGCGATGCATGCCGCCATCGAATCAGCCAAAGAGGAAAGAGACAAGGCCCGTGCCGACCTCTATCCCACCTTCAAGATGAAACTGGAGGTTAACCGGGAAAACTCCCTGGACACGTCGGAAAAATGGAAAACCACCGAGGCCGGCACGATCACCATGAGTTACGACCTCTGGGATGGCTTCAAGACCCGCCGGAAAATTGACGAGACCAACGCCAAGGTCATGCTGGCCGATTACCGGATGCGTGAAGCCACACTGTCACTGGAGAAAAAAGTTCAGGAATCCTACAGCGCCATGATGAAGCTGCTGGACGAGAAAATGGTCAATGACGAGGCCCTGAAAACCAATCAGGAAATTGTCGACCTCTATTACAAGGAATTCGAACTGGGCGAAAAGACGCTTCTGGATATCACCACCGCACAGGGTGATTACCATAACAGCCGTGTTCAGAGCGCCGTCTTTCAGTTCGACTTTTATAAAAGCATTCTGGACATTCGTTTTTATATGAACGATGTCATCAGCACGATCAGGGATCTGGAAGACAGTTGATCGTGTGAATGTATACAGCAATAGAAGAAGACGCCGAGGCAACTCGGGCAAAGGAAATGCGGAAGCAAAAGGGTATACAGGGACATGTCTGAGCTGCATATTGCCAACCCCAAGAAAATCGTGGGGTTCATCCAGCGCATGGCGTTTGTCGTGGCAGCCACCATTGTGCTGGTCTATTTCACCAGGGACTTCTTTGGCCCGGCCTTCATGTCCAACGTGGCGCTGAACGGCACCATTCTGTTTGTTTTCCTGTTGGGTACCTTCTTATGCTTTCTTTACGTTTTCCACCTCCGGGATGACGTGCTGATCGTTTCGAGGCTGGATGAGATTCTCTTTGTCAGTCAGGACGATGAGGCACCGCCCCCCAAGCTCAAAATGCACCTGATGACGCCAACGATGACCCTTCTCAGAAATAATGTTGCATCCTTGGGTCTCATCAAACTCTCGGCACCGGCCACCAAGGCATTGATTGACTCTCTGCAGGACAGCCTGGATGAAAAGATCGCCTTCGTACGTTATTTCACCGATCTACTGGTCTTTATCGGACTACTCGGTACCTTTCTGGGGCTGACCATCACCATCGGCTCCATCGGCGGCATTCTCGCCGATCTGGCCAAAGGCCTGGGTGGCGATGTCGACATCATGGTGACACTGGTACAGCTGATCAAGGGTCTGGAAGGACCTCTTGGCGGTATGAGCACCGCCTTCGGTTCCTCACTGATGGGCTTGAGCACATCTCTGGTGCTCGGCATTCTCCTGCTCCATCTGAACAAAGCGAGCAGCTACTTCACCTCATCCATGGAAAACTGGCTGGCTCAGCATACGGTTGAGCACCTCGCCGGCAGTGGCGTCCCCGGTACTGGAGACAGTAAAACCAGTGCACCCCCTGCTGCCGACAGCGGCCAACTGGGACAGATCGCCGAGCAACTTCATACCATCTCCGGCATCCTGCAGAAAATCTCCGACAAAGGTTCTATCAGTGATGGACAGTGGCGCGAGCTGACTGACCTGATCAGTCACAACCATCAGGAGCTGTCTGAACAAACCACCCAAATGTCAGACACGGTGAAACAGGTTGGCAACCATATTGAAACCATGACGGAGTTGCAGTCCAGCCAGCTGACCCAGGCAGAACTGCAACTGAAAGAGGCAGAAAAACTGCGCCAGCTGTTCACAACCCAGACCAATGCCAGCGTTGAAGCCTTGGGCGCCGTCAAGGAAAGCAAGCACCGGTTGGTGCAGATTGTTACCGCCCTGCTGAATGAACAGAAAACCCTGCACAGAAGCCAGGTGAAAACCACGGAGCAGGTCACCGGGCTGAAAGACACACTCAAAGAAAAAGTGGTGACTTCCACCAAGGAACTCAAGGTGGTGTCTGATCAGGTCAAGGACTATTCCGGAAAAGTTGACGACTGTTCGGAACAGATAGAAGCGCTTTCTGAGAAATTAGAGACAGAAAGCCAATCAAACCAGGTTCGTCAATCACGGCTTGAAAAGATGTTCAAGGTGCTGACCAAGGCTGTCACCGACCTGAAGAGCAAGCTACAAGACCGCTAAGATGGCTCCATTGCGCTGGCGATTCATATTCTGCTTATTCAGTCTCCCTGCAACTACCAGCGCTGCGGAAACGCCGTCATTCATATTTCCCGTCGACTGTGACTATGACGTTGACTGTTTTATTCAGAATTATGTGGATAACGATCCTTCGCCTGCTCACCGTGATTATCAGTGCCACCACCAAACCTACAATGGTCATTCCGGTACGGATATCCGCCTGATTAACCTCCCGCAAATGGCATCCGGTGTCGCCGTCCTGGCTGCAGCAGAAGGTGAAGTCGTCGCCATAAGAGATGGTGTTGAGGATGTCTATCTCGATCCCGAAAAACGGGCTCAGATAGAAACTATCGGGCTGGGTAATGCAGTGATTCTGAAGCATCCCGACGGCTGGTTAACGCTGTATGGACACCTGAAAAAAGACAGCCTGAAAGTATCTAAAGGCGACTGGATTGAGCAGGGACAGATACTTGGCGATATAGGGCTGTCAGGCCTGACCGCATTCCCCCATGTACATTTTCAGGTAAAACACCAAGATCAGACGATTGACCCTTTCACCGGTACGTCCTTGAGCGAGAACTGCGGAAATACCGAAAACACGCTCTGGCATCCATCGCTTCTCGAACAACTCACTTACTTTCAAGGATCCTTGCTGGATCATGGCTTCAGTGATCAGCGTCCACCAGACTATCAGGCAATAGAATCCGGCACATTCAATCAGGGTGCGGCCAAGGAGAGTCCACACCTGTTTTTCTGGGTACGATTGATTGGCGTCAGCGCAGGTGATCAAGTCACGCTCCGCCTGATTAACCCAGATGGCCAACCACTCAAGCAGCACACCTTCCCCGCCCTGACTCGCAGCAAGGCACAGCAGTTCTATTACATCGGCATGAAAAACCCGGTTGACCAACCGGGTAACTGGCAGGGGCAAATAACGCTGGAACGGTCAGGCGTGCCTGTTATGGAAAAAACCTTTTCCTACATCGTAGAAGCGGCGGGTCGCTGAGTCAGCTCAGCCAGCACCCGGTTACGACTGCCATCGGCAATGATACGCCCCTCAGCCATTACAATAATGCGATCCACCAGCTGTAACAGGTTATGCCGATGGGTAATGAGGATCAGTGTCTGGTTTTCCTTCAGCATGTTGGGTAATCGCTGACAGAACAGGGTTTCACTGTAATTATCATAAGCGCTGGTCGGCTCATCCAGCATCAACAACCGCCCGTGTCGTAGCAATGCGCGGGCGAGGCACAGGGATTGTTTCTGCCCACCCGACAGATTGCTCCCACGCTCCTGGATCGGATGGCTGTAGCCCTTGGAACACTGCCGGACAAAGCCATCCAGACAGGCGGCGTGACAGGCTTCATCCAGTTGTTCGGTGGTCGCCGAACTTTTCCCGAGCATCAGGTTACTTTTGAGCGTTCCCCTGAATAACGAAGGTTTCTGGGGCGCCACTGCGCAATGGCTACGGTACTGATCCAGATTCAAGTGATTGAGATTGTGACCATCCACCAGGATATTGCCTTCTGTAGGCTCCGCCAGCCCCTGAATCAATCGCACAAGTGTGCTCTTGCCGGAACCGGACGCCCCCAGTATCGCCACCCGTTCCCCCGGTTTTATGGTGAAATTGATATCCCGCAATACTTCGGGCTCTGACGACGAAAAACGGTAGGAAACCTTATCGAATTCAATATGCCCCTTCAGCGTCGGAACATTGAGTTTGTCACTGCTGTCATCTTCACCGGTCAGTCCCAGCAGTTCATTGATCTCCTTAAGCGCCTTGATGGAAAAACTCAACCGGTTAACGGCCATCGCCAGGTTCATCAGTGGCGCAATAGCGCGGCTGCCGAGAATAATGCAGGCAAACAAAGTGCCCGGAGAAATATTGCCGTTGTGTATCTGGAACACACCCAGCACCAGCATACCGATCACCACACACTGGGTCGCACTGGTCACCAACGTATTCAACAATACATTGGATTGTTTGCTCGACAACGATGCACCGGCAGAGTTGGTGACCAGGGATCGCCAGCGAGCCAGTGCCTTGCGGCGGGCTCCGAGTGTTTTGATGGCTTCCAGCTCTGAGCTGATTTCATACAAATAGGCGGTCTTGGCGTTGTTGGCCTGGGTCAGCTGGCTGGCATGGCGACGTGTCCGTCGATAGCTGTAGATCGTGACCGGTATCAGGCAGAGCGCTATCCCCAGGGGGATCAGCGCCATTACCCCGGCAATCAAGGCAATCACAAGGGTAAACAGAATAAAAAACGGAACATCCAGCAACGACAGCAGGACGGTTCCGGACAGGAACTCTTTCACCCGGGCAAAGTTTTCTACGGCATGGGTAATCCGTCCGGGCGAGTCGGGTAATGCGCTTTGTTTCAGTTGAATCAGGCGTGCCAGGATGAATTGCTCACTGCGCTTTTCAATGATCCGGCAGGCATCATCAACAAAATAGCTGCGCAGCCAGCGCAGGATGAAATCGAACACCACCACACCCACCATGCCAATACTGAGCGTAAGCAGGGTATCCGTGGCAAAGGTCGGGATCAGCTTGTCAAAGACCATGTTGGTAAACAGAGGCAGTGCCAGGGTCAGCAGATTAACCATTACCGTTGCCAGCAATACCTGTGCATAGTGTGGCCAGAGTTCGGTCATCTGTGATCGAAACCAGGCCGGCATGAGGGAACGGTTTTTCTGCTGCTCTGCGCTACCTTCCTGAAACCGGTAAATCACCCCTGAATACACCGCGTCCAGACGTTCCAGCGGCATCCAGATGCCCTTGTTATGCCTTCCCGAGGCGACAAAGCATTCACCCTCACGAAAATCTGTGATGATCATAAAGTGCTTTTTCTTCAACTGGACAATGCAGGGCAGGTCGTCTTCAGAGAGGTCAATCAGCTTTCTGCGGCTTTTCACTGCGCTGAGGCCACAGTATCTGGCAGCCCGCTCCAGCGAACGCAGATCAAAATCCTGCCCCTCCCGGGTCAGTGCGTCGATATCTTCCTTGACCACATCCGCCCCGAGATAATGGCAGATGGCGAGGAAACTCTCTTTCAGTGTGAATTTGAGCATAACAGGCGCTGCAATCCGTTGTCTGTGCGCCCTCTGAACCGGCTTGTCTGAACAAATCAGAGGAAGTTCACGGTTATCGTGTTACCACTGCTGTCAGTATAAACATCCTGATTGACGTTGTTCACGACGTTGTCGAAATCATTCACGGTGATGCCGTCGGTGCCGTTATCAACATCAATGGTCAGGCTGTTACTGCCCGTAATGGCACTGACATCATTCATGGAGATAGTGATGGTATCGGCATTTCCTCCGGTGAAATCAATTTTTTCCATGTTATCGATCAGACTGGTGTAAGAACTGAGGTTGAAGGTCGCGCCTTCATCCAGATTGAGCGTGTCATTATTGGCTCCACCATCCATTCTCGTGGAACCGTTCTGTAAGGCCGCCCAGTTGGTATTGAGGATATCGTCGCCAGCCCCGCCGATCAGCTGATCGGCCGCATAGCCGGTCAGGGTGTCGTTACCGGCCTGACCATTCAGCACATTGGCAATGGTGCTGTGGGCAGTCAGTGTGTCACCCGTCACCGTGTTATTGGAACCCAGGACATTTTCAATGCTGCTCAGGGTATCCGTGCTGCCGCCGCCATCCGTCGCAGAGTTGGTTTGCAGGTTGACAGTGACACCATTGGCATCATTCGTGTAATCGGCGGTATCGTTGTCATCCCCGCCATTCAGCGCATCAGCGCCAGCACCACCTTCGAGCGTATCATCACCGGAGCCACCATTCAGCGTATCAGCACCGTTGTTACCCCGCAGGATATCGACACCCTGACCACTGGTGAGCACGTTATTGGCGTTGTCGCCGATCAGGGTGTCATCACCGTGATCCGTTGTGACGTTCTCGAAACCCTTAATCTTGTCAGTACCGGTATTGGCGCCACCACCATAACTCTTGTTAACCGTGATGTAGCCCTGGGCATCAGGCGTTGCAGAGAGATCAACGGTGATATCATCCGGAGTATCGCTGGGGCCGGTAACATTGCCCACCATATCCAGGGTATCGCCTGCTGCCGTGTTGGAACCGCCATCCAGCGTATCATTACCGAAACCACCATGGATGGAATCATCGCCGGCATCGCCGTTGATGGTGTCATTACCCTGGTTGCCATTGATGGTATCGTTGCCGGTTCCACCGTTAATGGTATCGTCACCAGCACCAGCCTGAATGTCGTCATTACCGCCGCCGCCATCAATGGTGTTGGCTTCACCATCCCCGCGCAGAGTATCGCCCGCCGCATCATCAGAGCCGATGATGTTTTCAATATCCGTCAGCGTATCAACACCTCCTCCACCATCCACTGCAAAGTTGGCTGATAGATCAACAGTAACATTACCGCTGTCCTGGCTGTAATCCACGGTGTCACCCAAGGAGCCTTCAGCGCCGCCATTCAAGGTATCCCAGCCTGCACCACCGCGGAGCGTATCATCACCCGCGCCCCCCTGCAGATTATTGTTGGAACTGTTACCGATTAACGTATCCTGACCCGACGTCCCTGTGGCATTCTCTATTCCCCTCAGGGTATCCGTACCCGTGGTCTTGGTGGCTGAACCATCACCTGCATCCACCAGTGTCACTGTCACGCCACCAGTAATCGTTGAGTAATTAACCGTGTCCGTGTCAGCACCGCCATCGAGCGTGTCATTACCGGCACTGCCAAAGAAAGTATCGTTGTTACCATTACCTTCAAAGCTGTTATTGCTGCCATCACCGGTCATGGTGTCAATACCACTGGTACCAATGATATTCTCAACATTTTTCACCGTATCGGTATTGCCTCCCTTGGAAACAGTACCATTCGATACACCGTTCAGGGTTACGGTCAGGCCACTGGCATTGGTGCTGTAATTGAGGGTGTCACTGCCACTGCCGCCATCAATGGTATCGGTACCGCCACTGGAGTGAATGGTGTCATTCTGCGCACCCGCATTGATCACATTGTCTTCATCATCACCTGTAATGGTATCAACACCGTCTGTCGCCGTAATATTCTCGATATTACGCAGCGTATCGGTGTACGTGCCATCATTCACCGTGCCCACCCCACTGCCATTGAGCACCACAGTGATTCCCGCGTTGGCATGTCCGCTGTAATCGGCGGTATCCGTATCATCACCACCATCCAGCGTGTCGGTGCCCAGGCCTGCTTTTAATACGTCATTGCCCGCCAGCCCTGTCAGCGTGTTATTGGCATTATCACCGGTTATGGCATCAGCATTGCTGGTGCCAATGACATTTTCGATATTTTTCAGGGTATCGGTATCACTGCCGTGGATGGCTGAGCCGTTGGACGCACCGTTCAGAATGACGGTGATACCAGTTCCGGAACCATTGAAATGGGCCGAGTTGTAATCCACGGTGTCGGTATCTCCGCCACCGTCCAGGGTATCACTGCCATCGGTCGCGTAAATGGTGTCATTTCCAGTACCCGCGCTGATCGTATTGTTGACTGTGCTTCCCGTCAGCGTATCACCCTGGTTACTACCCACAATGTTCTCAATATTATTGAGGGTGTCACTGCCCTGATCCGTACTACTGCCAGTTTGTCCCGCAAGGTTGACGGTAACAACGCCGGTGGCATCACTGTAGTCCACGGTGTCGCCCAGGCTATTGTGATCTCCGCCATCCAGCACATCGTCTCCCCCGCCACCTTTCAGGGTGTCATCACCATTACTGCCGTTAAGGTTATTCGCACCGCTATCCCCTATCAGGGTGTCGTTCGAGAAGCTGCCGATAACATTCTCGATTTCATAGATGCTGTCATTGCCTTCACCTGTCGCGCTGTTGGTGGCAAGGTTGACGGTGACGGCACCTGCATCGGCATAAGTAATCGTGTCATCACCATCACCACCGTAGATGGTGTCATCTCCGCCATTGCCTTCCAGCGTATCGGCACCACCGTCACCATAGAGTGTATCGGCGCCATTACCACCGGACAGCCGGTCTGCCGCACCACCGCCACGCAGGATATTATTTGCAGCATTCCCGGTGATATTGTCAGCTTGCGCACCACCGGTGACGTGTTCAATCCCCGTAATGGTACTGTCAGAAGACCCGTATCCATCCTGCACGGCTTCACCATCCCCCAGATCCAGGTTGATGCTGTGGGTCGCCGTACTCAGATCCAGCAGGTCATTATTACCGCTGCCACCGTCAATGCTGTCATTGCCCTGACCACCATTGAGCGTGTCATCATTATCACCGCCATTCAGGGTATCGTTTCCGGCACCGCCGTTGATTACATCATTGCCAGCATTACCGGTCAGGGTGTTAGCATCGCCATTCCCTGTCAGCGTATCATCGCCACTACCGCCTACCGCGCTTTCAATACCAAAGAGATTGTCAGTGACTGCGCTGACAGTGGCTGTCTGGGAAGCTGAGGCGAGATCTACGGTGACCGTGGCCGTCTCGCTGGCATAATCAACCGTATCGTTATCCCCCGCTTCTTCTCCTCCGTCGAGGGTATCAGCGCCTGCACCACCGGTGAGATAATCATTGCCATTACCGCCCTCCAGATGATCCGCGCCACCGCCACCGGAAAGGATGTCATCACCACCATTGCCTATAAAATGGTTGGCACTGCCATCACCGGTAAGGTCATCGATCTGGGCACTGCCCCGGATATGTTCGATATTACTGAGGGTATCGCTGAAACCTTCGCCATCCTGGGCATTGGTGCCAACGGTGTCGCTGAGATCCGCCACCACATTGCCGGCCACGCTGCTGTAATCCGCCCAGTCTTCCGTGCCTGCGCCGCCGTTAAGGATGTCATTCCCTGCACCGCCGATCAGCGTATCATCACCGGCATCACCATTGAGGGTATCGTCTTCGGTACCACCGGTCAGGGTATCGTTATCATCACCGCCATTGAGCGTATCCGCTCCCGCACCACCGTCGAGGTTGTCATCTCCGGCATCGCCATTGAGTTGATCCCCGCCCGCGTCACCTCTCAGGGTATCTGCGCCAGCACCACCATAGAGGAAGTCGCCATCATCGCCACCTTCCAGGGTATCGGCATCATCTCCCCCTTCCAGGGTATCGACACCGGCATCGCCAAATAACTGATCCTGACCGGCATCGCCACGCAGGGTATCGTTATCGTCTTCACCACGCAGGATATCGTTTTCAGTACCGCCTTCGATGATGTCGTCACCGGCTCCACCCAGCAGAGTGTCCGCCCCGGCATCACCATAAAGCCTGTCATTATTTTCATTCCCGAGCAGGGTGTCATTCCCGCTATTGCCATGGAATTCATCCACACCCGTGCTGCCGGTCAGTACATTCACACCGGTGGTACCGGTTACCACACCACCATTGCCGCCCAGTGTGACATTTTCGATAAATATAATGCTGCTATCGCTGGTACCATAACCGTCATTGGTCGCCGTACCGCTGCCGAGGTCGATGTCTACCGCCTGAGTAGCGCCAGTCAGCAGCAGGGTGTCAGTACCGCTACCACCATTAATGTTGTCGTTACCGGCACCACCGTCAATCGTATCGTTATCCCCTTCTCCCCAAAGCGTATCGTCATCATCGCCGCCCAGTAGGGTATCCTCACCTGCACCACCTTTCAGGAAGTCCTCACCCTGGCCACCTGTCAGGACGTCATTCGCATCGTTACCTTCAATGGTGTCGTTGTCGGCACCACCATCAATGGTATCGACACCACCGCCTCCCAGAAGGGTGTCATTACCGGCATTACCATTCAGGGTGTCAGAACCATCGCCACCCTCAAACCGGTTATTGTCAGCATTCCCGGTAATACTGTCGTTGCCGCTGGTGCCGATAATGTTCTCTATTTCAATCAGCGTATCCTGACCACCTTCACCATCATTGCTGACCTGGTTGCTGCCCAGCGTCATATCAACGGTGATAGCACCTTTTCCGCTGTAATCAACGGTATCGCCATTGGTCGATTCCGTACCACCATTCAGCGTATCGTTACCCGTACCGCCATAGAGGGTGTCATCACCGGCATCACCGTTCAGCGTGTCATTGCCGGCATCACCATAAAGCGTATCGTCATCATTACCACCATTGATGGTATCGCCATCACCATCACCGTGAATGATGTCAGCACCGGCATCACCATTGATAATGTCTGCACCGTCGCCACCATTCACGATATCCGCAGCACCGCCGGCATGGATGGTATCCACACCGCCATTACCATTGATGGTGTTTACTTCATCATTGCCCGTCAGCGTATCACTACCGGATGAACCATTGATGTTTTCAATGCCTTGCAGCGTATCGGTATCAGAACCATCGGAAGCCGTACCGTCACCACCGGCACCCAGCGTGACGGTGACATTACTACCGTGGGAGCTGTAATCCACGGTGTCACCAACACTGCCATGAGCACCACCTATGAGGGTATCGGAGCCGGCCTTACCGTAGAGGGTGTCATCACCTCCCTGGCCATCGAGGATATTGACTTCAGCGGTACCAATCAGTGTGTCATTACCGGAACCACCGTTGGCAGATTCAAAGTTGGCAATAATGTCAGTACCACGACCTACATCCACAACGCTGGAGGCACCGAGGTCAATCGTCAGACCAGCCGTTGTATCAGAGTAATCGAGGGTATCGTTGTCGTTGGCACTTTCACCGCCATCCATGGTATCGCTGCCAGCACCGCCCTGAAGTGTGTCGTTGCCTTCATCACCATTGAGGATGTCGTCACCACCGCGACCTTCGAGGGTGTCATTACCAATGCCGCCGTCATAACGGTTATCATTGTTGTCGCCAATGATGTAGTCATCCCCTTCGCCCAGTACCAGATCTTCAATACTGATCAACGTATCAATGTTGCCGCCACCCAGATCCACCTGGAAACTATTACCACCACCGGAACGGTCAATGGTCAGTGAACCGGTGAACGCGCTGTAATCAACCCGGTCGTTACCTAGCCCACCATTCAGCGTATCCGCCCCGAGGCCGCCATCGAGAATGTCGTTACCCTCACCACCCAGCAGCTCATCATCACCACCATTACCTGTCAGCGTGTCAGCGCCATTACCACCTTCCAGCTTGTTGGCATTGTCATCCCCGGTGATCGTGTCACCATTACTGGTACCAATAACGTTCTCAATACCCACCAGGATGTCGTTGGAACCATCACCGTCATTGGAAGCGACACCCGACGACAAATCCACATTAACAAAGCTACCTGCACTGCTGTAATCCACGGTATCAACAGTTCCCACATCATCACCACCTGTGAGGGTATCAACACCGCCGGCACCATAAAGGGTATCGTTGCCATCTCCGCCGGTCAGATGGTTGCTGACCGCATCACCACGAATCGAGTCATCATGCGACGTACCAATGACACGCTCAATATCAATCACATCATCGCGGTTACCATAGCCGTCATTGCTGGCTTCCTCACTGGCAAGGTCAATGGTCAGCGCACCGGTAGCACCACTGTAATCAGCCACATCGGCATTGCTGGTATCGGTGCTTTCATTCCCACCCCGCAGGATATCCGCACCATCGCCGCCTTTAAGCGTATCTGCACCATCTCCACCATTGAGAACATTCGCCAGGTCATTCCCGGTTAACGTGTCATCACCACTACTGCCGGTAATGTTTTCTATGCCTGCCAGCGTATCGGTATCACTGGTACCCGCATCCGTCGCCGTACCACTGCCGGCACCGCCGTTCGTCAGCGTGACGGTTACCGCACTGCCGTGTCCGGTGTAATCGGCGGTATCGCCGGTGCCACCACCACCATCCAGCGTATCGCTGCCGGCACCGCCCCGCAGGGTGTCGTCATCCGCATCACCAAAGAGCTGATCAGCACCACCACCGCCGCTCAGAACGTCATTACCCGCATTACCATGGAGAATGTTGCCAAGGTTATCGCCCGTCAGAGTATCATTATTGGAACCACCGGAAAGATTCTCGACACTGGACAGTGTATCCCTGCCACCCTGTCCATCATTATTGACAGTCTGGTTGGACAGGTTGATGGTAACGGCCTGTGTTTGTGCGCTGTAATCGGCGGTATCATTGCCACCGTCACCAAAGAGGTTATCGTTGCCAGCGCCGCCGATCAGGGTATCGTCATTGTTTCCGCCCCGAAGTGTGTCAATGTCATTGCCACCGTTCAGGGTGTCATCACCATCACCCCCTTCAAGGGTATCGTTTCCTTCGAGGCCGCTGAGCGTATCGCCTCCCAGGCCTCCCTGAATCACATTGGCAACATTGCTACCTGTCAGGGTATCCGCAGAATCGCCGCCAATAATGTTTTCAATGGACTGCAGGGTATCCTGACCACCCAGCGTATCATTCACCAGGGCGGCGCTGGACAGATCAACCGTCAGGCCTGAAACAGCGCTGCTGTAGTCCACCGTATCAATATCGCCATTACCGTTCAGGGTATCGTCACCGGCACCACCGGCAAGCGTATCATTGCCTGCTCCACCATCTAGGGTATTGTCCTGTGTATCGCCGGTCAGTGTATCGTTGCCAGAGCCACCCGTGACATTCTCAATATCAATGTGGGTATCCTGTCCACCATGGCCATCATTGTTATTGGTGTTATCCGCCAGGTTGATGATGATGTCGTTGGTTTGGTAACCGTAATCGGCCGTATCACCGCCAGAGCCTTCAGCGCCGCCGTCAAGGGTATCATCACCCGCCTCACCGACCAGCCGGTCATCACCACCGCCGCCGGCCAGCACGTTATCCTCACTGTTGCCGGTGATGTCATCGTTTGCATCGGTGCCGGTGACATTCTCAATGTCGATCAAGGTGTCAGTAACCCCGGGGTTTCCACTGAAAGTGGCGGAACCGGTATCCCCTCCCGAACCATTATCCAGGTCAACCGTGAGCTGATTGCCTGTCACACCGCTGTAATCAACCGTGTCGACTTCTGTGCCACCATCTATGGTGTCACTGTCACTGGCGAAACTCTCGATGAAGGTATCCGCACCTTCATTACCAAACAGCTGGTCATCACTGGCACCGCCGGTAATGCTGTCATTACCCTGCCCGCCTTCAATGCGATTGGCGCCGCCACTGCCGACCAGCGTATCGTTATGAGCGCCGGACAGGATATTCTCAACATCATTCAGGGAATCGGTCAGGATGCCACCTTCCCTGGCCCGGTTGGTGGTGAGATTGACTTCAACATCACCGGTCGCATCGGTGTAATCCGCCGTATCCGTGCCTGAGCCACCATCCAGCAGGTCAATACCGTCTCCCCCTCTCAGCGTGTCATTCTGGTCACCACCGTAGAGGTTGTCGTTACCATTGCTACCAATCAGGGTATCGGCACCACCGTTTCCGTAGAAATCATTGTCCTCCGCATCACCGGTAATCTGGTCATCACCGGCACCACCGCGAATAATTTCAATACCGGTCAGCGTATCCACACCACTTTGACCATCGTTATTCAACGCCTGGTTACCCAGGTTGATAACAATGCCCTGTGTGCTGGTATTCGAGGAATAATCCGCCGTGTCACGGTCGGTATTGTCACCGCCATTGAGGATATCGCTACCCGCTCCGCCGGTGAGCGTATCGTCCCCCAGTCCGCCGGTCAGTTCGTTGATGACCGCATTACCGGTCAGGGTATCGTTACCGTTGGTACCAATGATATTTTCAATATTACGCAGGATATCGGTATCGGCACCGGATACTGCGGTGCCATCACCGCCCAGTACCAGCGTCGCCTGAACAGACTGACCGGCACCCAGGCTGCTGTAATCCACGGTATCCGTATCGGCACCACCATCAATGGTGTCACTGCCGGCGCCTTCGATGAAGGTATCGTCACCAGCACCGCCATTGAGCGTGTCATCCCCATCACCGCCAGTGAGGCTATCTGTACCTGCATTACCCGTTAGTGTATTGGCTGCCGTGGTCCCGACCAGTGTGTCGTTGCCACTGCCGGTAGTCGCCGCTTCAAAGTTGCTGATGGTATCCACATCACCAACACCCGCGTTGACCTGGGTGAGATTGAGGTTAACGGTCAGATCGTTGCTGTAGTCACTGTAATCCAGCGTATCGAAATCAGCGCCACCATTCAGGGTATCGTTTCCGGCACCACCGCTGATGGTGTCATCATTGGCATCGCCATTGACGGTGTCATCGCCATCGCCACCATAGAGCGTGTCGTTCTGATTACCACCGTGGAGCGTATCCGCAGCATCTTCGCCGCGGATGGTGTCAGCGCCATCCAGTCCTTCAATGACATTGGCGACACTACTGCCGGTCAGGATGTCATCATGATTACTGCCCCTGATATCCTCAATGCCGGTCAAAGTATCATTGCCATTAGCACCGGAGGCTGTTCCATTCGTCAGGTTGACCGTGACACTGTTCAGCGCATCATCATAATCAACACGATCCCTTGTGCCGACATCATCACCACCGATGAGGACATCATCACCCAGCCCCCCCTTGAGGATGTCATTGCCTTCACGCCCTTCCAACCGGTTACCCAGGTTATTACCGGTCAGTGTATCCCCCTGGGTACCGCCAATCAGGTTTTCAATGTTTTCGAAGGTGTCCTGACCACCGTCACCATCACTGGTCGCCAGATTGGTAAACAGGTTGGCATTCACAATGCCGGTTACACCACTGTAATCGACGGTATCGGTACCCGCATCGCCTTTCAGGGTGTCATTGCCGCTACCGCCGCGCAGTGTGTCATCGTTGTCACCCCCTTCAAGGGTGTCAGCACCTTCCTCACCGGTCAGGTCATCATTACCCGCCCCCCCTAACAGGGTATCACCGCCCGTACCACCCGTCAGGATGTCATCGCCGGTACCACCATCCAGGGTGTCAACACCAATACCACCGGACAGCGTGTCTGCCCCGCCCAACCCGGTCAGGACGTTGTTTTCGGCATCCCCCGTCAGGGAATCCGCATTCTGGCTACCGGTCACATTCTCGATGCTGTCCAGTGTGTCACTGGTGAAATAGCCGTCATTAGACGCCTGGTTGGCTCCTGCGGTTAAGTCAACGGTGACACCATTCAACGCATCGGTGTAATCGGCGGTATCCGTGCCATTGCCCCCCCGGAGAATATCAATACCGGCACCGCCAGTCAGGGTGTCGTCGTTATCCCCCCCTTCCAGGGTATCTCCGCCAGCGCCCCCGCTCAGGGTGTCGTTGCCACCACCACCCTGCAACAGGTTAACCTCCGTGTCGCCGGTCAGCGTGTCGTTACTGCCACCACCAATCAGGTTTTCAATATCAATGAGTTCATCCGTACCGCCGTCACCATCAACGGTCGCTTCCGAATCCGCCAGACTGGCAACCACAATGCCTGCCGCATTGCTGTAGTCCGCCGTATCCACATCAGAACCGCCACCGCCCACCAGACGGTCATTACCTCCGCCACCGGCCAGGGTGTCATCCCCATCGTTACCGGTCAGCACGTTATTACCGCTATCACCGGTCAGGGTGTCACCCGCACTGCCACCGGTAATGTTTTCCACATTGACCAGGGTATCCTGACCGCCGTTACCATCATTATTGAGTGCCTGGTTTTGCAGGTTGATAGTGACAGAGGTGGTTCTGGCACTGTAATCCGCAGTATCTCCCGCCGATTCACCGCCAGTGCCACCATTCAGCGTGTCATTACCATCGCCCCCCACAAGCACGTCATCACCGCTTTCGCCATAGAGCAGGTCAACACCGCCATTACCGGTCAGCGTATCGGCGGAATCACCGCCATAGAGATCATTGTCGTTATCGTCGCCCGTCAGGGTATCGGCATGGTCACTGCCACGGAGGTTTTCTATGCTGATCAGCGTATCCGTCGCATCACCGCTGACAGTGGCCTGGGGAGTACCAAGGGAAAGATCTGCATTCACCGAATTGGCTGCGCTGCTGTAGTCGGCGGTATCACCATCCGTTTCACCGGTCGTGCCACCATTGAGCGTATCGCTGCCGAGGCCGCCAATCAGGATGTCATCACCACTGCCGCCCATCAGGGTGTCAGCACCGGCATTACCGTTGATGGTATCGTTGCCATTCTGGCCTTCGATGACATTGGCGTTAAGATCACCGGTCAGCGTATCACCCAGTCCGCTGCCCTTGATGTTTTCGATGTCGGTCAGGGTATCAGTATCCGCCGTGCCATCAGTGGCCGTTCCGGCACTGAGATCAACGTTAACGATACGGCCATGACTGGTGTAATCGACAGTATCACCGTTCGTTTCACTGCCTTCACCGCCATTGAGCACATCACTGCCACTGCCGCCAATCAGCGTATCATCGCCGTCTTCACCATACAGCTCATCGTCTTCAGCATTACCGTAGAGGGTATCGTTGTCTGCATTACCACGCAGGACATTCACGCCGTCATCGCCAGTAATGACATCGGCGTGCGTACTGCCCGTGATATTTTCAATACTGATCAGGGTATCGGTGTCACTGCCCACGGTGACGGTATCCGTTGGCCCGGAAATATCAGCATTCACACTGCCCGATGCCAGGCTGTAGTCCGCCGTATCGTTACCGCCACCGCCATTCAGTGTGTCGCTGCCGATACCACCATCCAGGGTATCGGCGCCACTGCCACCTTCCAGGGTGTCATCGCCAGCATCGCCATAAAGGGTATCAGCATTATTGCCACCCTCCAGGGTGTCACCCGCACCACCACCCCGCAAGATGTCGTTGCCATCACCGCCCTGCAACAGGTTAACCTGATCATCACCGGTAATCGTGTCACCACCGGCACTACCAATAATGTTTTCGATACTATCCAACGTATCAGTAGAACCTGAACCATCCGTCGCATTGGGAGTCGCTGCGGCGAGGTCAACGGTTATGCTATTGGCCTCATTACTGTAATCCGCCGTATCCGTTCCATCGCCACCTCTGAGCTGATCAGCACCGGAGCCTCCCTCAAGGATATCCGCATCATCCCCACCTTCGAGGATGTCAGCACCACTGCCACCGGTCAGCGTATCATCGCCGGCATCACCCCGGAGTGTATCGGCGGCCTGACCGCCATCCAGGGTATCGGCCCCCAGACCGCCTTCCAGCGTATCGTCGCCACCGCCACCACTCAGGGTGTCATCATCATCATTGCCTAATAACGTATTGGCTCCACCATCTCCGGTCAGGGTATCGGCAAACGCGCTACCGGTAATGTTTTCAATATCAATGAGCGTATCGGTGGCATCACCATCAACAATGGCAGTATCAGTGGAACCAGACAGATCTGCCGTGACAAAACCGGAAGCGTTGGTGTAATCCGCCGTATCACCGCCACTGCCTTCGCTGCCACCATCCAGCGTGTCAGCACCGGCGCCGCCGGCCAGGATGTCATCCTCAAGTCCACCGGACAGGGTGTTAATACCGGCATCACCGGTCAGGGTATCCTTGAAGTTACTGCCGATGACATTTTCAATATTTGTGACCTGATCAATAGAACCACTACCATCAGTGGCATGATTGGATGTGGCTGACAGGTCAAGGATGACGCCGATCGTATCGCTGTTGCCATCCAGATCGGAGGAATAATCCACCGTATCGATGCCAGTACCCGTACCACCATCAAGACTGTCAGCCCCTGCACCACCGATGAGTGTGTCAGAGCCATCCCCGCCCTCAAGCGTATCGGCACCCGCCCCACCATTCAGGGTATCGTTGCCATTCATGCCCTGCAGGGTATTGGCGTTACCATCCCCCGTCAGCACATCGTTGGAGCTACTGCCGATGAGGTTTTCAATCTCAATCAAGTCATCCTGACCGGAATCCCCATCATCCGTTGCCTTGTTGATGGAAAGATTTGCATTGACGGCATTGGCGGCCAGGGAATAGTCGGCGGTATCACCTACCGCCGTATTGGCGCCACCTTCGAGGCGATCATTCCCGGCACGGCCCTTGAGATTGTCATCACCCGCACCACCATAGAGATCGTTGGCATTGCCATCGCCGGTGAGAAAATCATCATTCCCACTGCCCCGGATATTGTCGATATCAAAGAACGTATCCTGCCCACTGTCACCGTCATCCGTTGCCATGCCATCCGTCAGGCTGGCGGTCACGGCTCCGGCTGCATTGGTATAATCGACAGTGTTTTCGGCACTGCCGTCACTGCCGCCACGGAACGTGTCATTCCCCTGGCCACCGGAGAAGGTGTCACTGCCAAGACCACCTGACAGTTCATTGTCCTCTGTGTTACCGGTCAGGGTGTCATCACCATTACTGCCGATGACATTTTCAATGCCACTGAGCGTATCGGAGAAACCGAAGCCGTCGGCCGATGCCGTACCTGTCTGCAGGTTGACATTCACAAACAGGTTACTGGAGCTGTAATCCGCAGTATCAATATCATTACCGCCGATCAGCTCATCAGCCCCCTGACCGCCAACCAGCGTATCATTCCCTGCGCCACCATCGAGCCGGTTTTCATTGGCATCCCCGGTCAGCTGATCATCTCCGGAGCCACCGTTGACATTTTCGATGCCGATTAATGTGTCAGAACCACCGGTGCCATCCGTTGCCTGGGGTGCAGACGCTGAGAGGTTAACGGTGACATTACCGGTTTCATCACTGTAATCTGCGGTATCTTCCAGACCAGCGCCGCCATCCAGCGTATCATCACCTGCACCGCCCTTCAGGATGTCATCACCCACCTGACCTTCCAGCGTGTCATCTTCGGCGCCACCGCTAAGGGTATCTGCGCCATCACCGCCCTGGAGCAGGTTGGCTTGATCATTACCCGTTATCGTATCCGCACCCTGGCTGCCGATAATATTTTCAATGCTGTACAGGGAGTCGGTCGTGCCGGAACCATCAATGGCAGTGGCAGGTGTCATGCCCGCTTCAACGGAAAGATCGACGGTGATACCTGCCAGACCATCCTGGCTGTAATCGGCGGTATCAATACCTGATCCGCCCTGCAGGGTATCTGCACCATCACCGCCTCTCAGTGTATCGTTCTCACCACCGCCATCCAGGGTATCCGCGCCATCTTCACCGGAAAGGAAATCGTTACCTAATCCGCCCTGCAGATTATTGATACTGTTGTTACCGGTCAGGGAATCATCGTGATTACTGCCTATGACATTTTCTATATTGAGCAGGGTATCCTGATCGCCATTCCCATCCGTCGAAATACCATCAAGATCAATCGTAACCCCACCGCTATCCAGACTGTAATCAGCGGTATCACCGTTGGTCTCGCCAGTGGTGCCGCCATCAAGGGTGTCAGCACCATCACCGCCCCGGAGGATGTCATCACCACCACCGCCATTCAGGTTGTTGGCGACATCACTGCCGGTCAGCGTATCGTTCAACGCACCACCGATAGCATTCTCGATACTGCTCAGGGTTTCTGTGATACTGCCTTCTGTGGCCTGGTTGGTGGCAAGGTTTACTGTTACGACTTCTGTCGTTTGATAGCTGTAATCGACCGTGTCGTTACCACCCCCTCCGGTCAATGTATCCTGCCCGGCTCCACCTGACAGCGTGTCGTCATTACTGCCACCGATGAGGGTGTCATCACCATCACGTCCATTAAGGATATCGTTGCCGCTTCCGCCTTTAATGGTTTGAGCATTACTGTCACCACTGATGGTGTCACTACCGGAACCGCCGATGAATTCTTCTATACCAGTTAATGTATCCCTGCCGCCCTGGCCGTCATTATTGAGAGACTGGTTTTCCAGATCGATGGTGACATTGGCTGTTTCTGCAGAATAATCCACCACATCCGTGCTGGCATCATCACCGCCGATAATCACATCGTTACCGGCACCACCAGTGAAGGTATCACCACCATCACCGCCATTGAGCGTATTGTTATCCGCATCCCCGATGAGCGTGTCACCACGGGTTGACCCGATGACATTTTCGATATCGACCAGCGTATCAACATCCGTTGTGGCATCGGTGGCAGTGCCTGCATCCAGGTTGACGGTAATAGCACGCAGGTGTCCGCTGTAATCAGCCGTATCGCCATTGGTTTCCAGGTTCTCGCCGCCACGCAGGGTATCACTGCCTTCACCGCCGCTGAGCGTGTCATCACCATCGCCGCCTTCGAGCACATCATCGCCGTCGTTACCGGATAATGTGTCGGTACCGCTGCCGCCCTGCAGGGTATTGGCAAGGCTGTTCCCGGTCAGCGAATCATCGCCGGTACCACCGATCAGGTTTTCAATGCTTTCCAGCGTATCTGTTGCGTCACCGGATACGACTGCCTGGGGAGTGGCCGCAGACAGATCCGCATCCACATTGCCTATCGCGTCACTGTAATCGGCGGTGTCGTTATCCAAACCACCGCGCAATATATCAGCACCCAATCCGCCTTTGAGGGTGTCATCACCGTCCCCGCCATCCAGGGTATCGTCTCCGGCACCACCCTCAAGGCTGTCAGCGCCTGCCAGGCCTTCCAGTGTATCAGCGCCCCCATTACCGATCAGGGTATCGGTCAGTGTTCCACCGCGCAGGAGGTTATTCTGGTTATCACCCGTCAGGCTGTTGCCCAGATTGCCGCCCCAGATATTTTCTATGCCGACCAGCGAATCCGGTGCATCCCCCGTCACAATGGCCGTCGGTGAGGCAACTGACAGGTCAATGGTGACGGATCCACCTGCAGAGGTGTAGTCAGCGGTATCACCACCGGTATCATTATCGCCGCCTTCCAGTGTGTCACCGCCAAGACCGCCGGCCAGAACATCATCACCGTCCCCGCCTTTCAGGACGTTGGCATTGCCATCACCCGTCAGGGTATCGCCGGCAGAACCACCGATGACATTTTCAATACTGTCGAGAATATCCGTTATCAGGCCATTTTCTGTCACCTTGTTATTGGTGAGGGAAAGGTTGACCGTCACAACCTCCGTGTTGTTGCTGTAATCCGCGGTATCATTCCCTGCACCACCATTGAGGGTATCGATACCGGCCCCGCCATTCAGAATATCGTTTTCCGCGCCACCATTGAGAGTGTCATTCCCGCCATTGCCTCGCAGGGTATCCGCACCGCCATTGCCGGAGAGAACATTCGCCTCACCATCACCGGTTAACAAATCATCACTGCCGGTACCATTCACATTTTCGATATCAATCAGGGTGTCCGTCGCAAGACCGCCTTCCTTCACCTGATTGCTACTGGCAGACAGGTCTACTTCCACGCCGCTGGTATTGAGGCTGTAATCGGCCGTATCGCCACCTGCACCGTGAGCACCACCATTAAGGGTATCTGCACCGGTGGACGAACCCACACCGCCAGACAGCACGTCATCACCGGCATTACCGGTGAGAACATTATTCCCGTTGTCGCCAGTCAGGGTGTCATCACCGGCACCGGCCGTGACGTTCTCAATATCCTGAAGCGTATCCGTCGCACCAAACTGGTCAGTGGCGGTACTGCTACTGAGGTTTATGGTCAGATCCTGACCAACCGTAGCGGCGCTGTAATCGGCTGTATCACCATTGGTTTCAGCCCCTTCCCCACCATTCAGCGTGTCATTTCCATCACCGCCAACCAGGGTGTCATCACCCTCCATGCCTTTCAGGGTATTGGCGCTGGCATCACCGGTCAGGCTGTCTGCATCATTGGTGCCGGTGAGGTTCTCGATGTTAAGCAGGGTATCATTGCCACCCAGGCTGTCAGTGGCGGTACCATCGGCAAGACTCGCGGTTACCCCTACGCTACCGGTATCACTGAAGTCAACCGTATCACCCAGGGTTTCATCGGTTTCACCACCATCCAGAATGTCGTCACCGCCGCCGCCGGTGAGCGTATCGTCGCCATCACCTCCGGTGAGTTGGTTGCCTACGGTGCTACTGTCTGACCCGATCAGGGTGTCATCACCCGCACCGCCGATAACATTCTCTATGGCGACATAAGTATCAACTCCACCCAGCCCATCACTACCTGATCCTGTCTTCAGGTTGGCACTGATATCAACAAGACTGTCCGCATAGCTGGCCGTATCGATATCATCACCGCCATCAAAGGTGTCATTACCACTGCCACCAATCAGCGTGTCATTACCAGCACCACCCTGCAGGGTATCATTGCCGCCTTCCCCCCGAAGGGTATCCGCATCACCACCACCACTCAGGGTATTGACGTTGTTATCACCAGTAATGTCATCGTCCCAGTTGGTGCCAATAACATTTTCTATCCCTGTTAACGTATCTACGTCTGAGGTGCTGTCAGTCGCTGAACCACTACCGCTACCGGTATCCAGATCAACCGTAATTTTTCTCAGGTGGGTGCTGTAATCGGCAGTATCACCATTGGTTTCACCACTGTTACCGCCGGTTAGCGTGTCACTGCCCTCGCCACCACGTAACGTGTCATCACCATCGCCACCCTCCAGAGTATCTGCATCACCTAAACCGGACAGTGTGTCATCACCATCCCCCCCCTGTAACGTATTGGCCGCGCTACTACCGGTCAGGCTGTCGTTTCCACTCCCTCCAATCAGATTCTCAATACTGTCCAGGGTATCGGTGGCATCACCGGTAACAATGGCTTGTGGAGAAGCTGCCGACAGGTCTGCCGTTACCACCGTGGTGACGTCACTGTAATCCGCCGTATCCTCATCCGCGCCGCCACGCAGGGTATCCGCACCAGTGCCACCCTTCAGGATATCGTTACCATCTCCACCGTCCAGGGTATCTGCATCCGCACCACCGCTCAGGGTATCAGCGCCGGCACCGCCTTCCAGGGTATCAGTCCCCGCATTGCCACTCAGGGTATCGTCCTGGCTGCCTCCCCGCAGGGTGTTAGCCACACTGCTGCCGGTCAGCGTGTTAGCATGACTACTGGCTCCGTCAATATTCTCTATATTGGACAATGTGTCTGAAGATTCCCCAACAATGAGCGCCTGTGGTGAAGCGACGGACAAATCGACGGTAACGGCACCGGTCGCATCCGTGTAATCGACAGTATCACCAATGGCGGTATTGCTGCCGCCATTCAGATCATCGGCTCCCAGGCCACCTTTCAGGGTGTCATCACCCGCACCGCCATCAAGGACATTAACGGAATCATCACCGGTCAGGGTATCGTTGCCACTACCACCAGTGACATTTTCGATACTGGTCAATGTATCTGTCAGTACGCCACCTTCCGTGGCCCGCACAGTACCTGCCGAAAGGTCAACCACTACATCATTGGTATTGCTGCTGTAGTCCGCCGTATCGATGCCAGCACCACCATCGAGGGTATCAATACCGGCACCACCATTGAGAATATCGTTGTCATTGCCGCCGTTGAGGGTATCAGCGCCCTCATTACCACTTAAAACGTCATCGCCATCACCACCCGACAAGACATTGGCCAAGGTATTGCCCGTCAACGTATCGTCGGCAACAGAACCAATGACATTTTCAATATTGATCAAGGTATCCGTCAAAGCACCTGCTTCACGGACCTGATCACTCGTCGCAGAAAGATCAACCGAAACCCATGCACTGTTCTGGGCGTAACTGACGGTGTCGCCATTGGCGCCGTGGGCGCCGCCGTCCAGGGTGTCATTGCCGGTCGTCGCGCCGGTGCCGCCCATCAGGATGTCATC